>PNEW01000024.1 GCA_002922725.1 Verrucomicrobia bacterium Opi.OSU.00C
GGTCTTGTAGCTTTCGAAAAAATAAATACCCCTCATCTTTCATCCGGCGTCGCAATTCATCGGCATCATTGATTTCGTCATTAGATACGTTTAATTCTTTAAATTTAGCCATGGTTAACTTATGTTTTGGATTATTCTGGTAAGCTAAACTAGTTAAATGAGGATAACAATCAATCAAATCTAGATATTAAATCCATCAATTTGATTCCTTCGCTTTTGACTATAATATAATGCTTGTGACCTTAAGATCTAATTGAGATAAGCTAAACTCACCCAAATATATTAATTATGAACTACAGATAATTTGCCGATACAAACTTAAAGCTATCTGAAATCTGTTTAGGTTCCATGCGGTTTTCCGCTAAGTCTCCGTCGGATGATGAAAAATTTCAGGCTGGAAACCACGCTTTGGAAAAGAGCTCTTGAACGCGGGGTTAACTTTATCCATTCCAGTTACGAATATGGTACCTGATAGGCCGTAGGTGAAGTCTTTAAAAACCATCCTCGACGTGGGGAATTACAGACCATAGGATTCTGGAGGCTTTTTTAAATCAGGCCTTAATTCTTAAAAAATATAAATGAAAATTACTATTCTTGGTTCCTGTGCTGGCACTGAGCCTATGCCGGGACGACATCACAGTTCCTTTACCATTGAGCATAATGGATCTCTGTTCTGGATAGATGCCGGTGAAGGCTGTACTTATACCGCCCACCTCAGAGGCATCGATCTCCTCTCCACGCGTGCTATTTTTATCTCCCACCCACATATCGATCACATCGAAGGATTGCCCCACTTAATTTCAATTCTTGAAAAACTGAACTCAAGAGCGGATCCCACATCAACTGTTTTAACGGGAAAAACGATCGATGTGTATTTCCCGGACTTGGAGGTGTGGGAGGCGATTATGAAGATGAATAAGTATACCTTCCCTGCTTATGATAATAATAATATCGAGTATAAGCCAACTTGCTATAAAGACGGGATCATCTTTGATGAAAAGGGTTTAAAAATTACGGCCATGCACAATTTCCATATGGGTAAACCCCAAAAGGGAAAACCTTGGCTTTCATACTCTTATCGCATTGAAGCTGATGGAAAATGTTTTGTTTATTCCGGGGATTTAGGGGATCCTGAAGACGTCGATCCACTTTTTGATTCCTGTGATTTACTTTTTATGGAGGCTGGCCATTTTCAAGTTGATAAAGTGTGCCGTTACTTAAAGGATACAAAAAAATCGTTTAAACAATTGGGAATGATTCATAATGGAAGAGAAGTTCTTGCTGATGCTCAGGGAGAACTCCAAAAAGGAAGAGATATACTAGGAGATAAAGTTTTTATAGCTGAAGATGAAATGGTTTTTAATTTATAAGGTTTTTATAACTTTTTAGCCTACCGATTGTGGTTTTTATGAATGAATATGAATACCTATACGATTGATGAGATTTGTCACCGTGTTTCCGGCACGTTAGTCGGCCCATCAGAGTTAATGATTACAGGAGTACAGCAGATAAATCATGCTGGACCATCTCAATTAACCTTTATTGGCCAAAAAAAGTATGCGAAATTTTGGGGTACCTCAAGTGCGTCAGCAGCCCTTGTAAATGAAAAACTAAATTTAGAACCGATTGAAGGTAAGACCCTGATCCACGTTCCTAATACCGATCTCGCTCTAGCTATAGTCCTGGAAATGTTTGCACCTGAAATGCCTGATTGTGAGTTGGGAGTTCATTCCAGTGCAATAATACATTCTTCAACTAATTTAGGCGAGGGTGTAACTGTCGGACCTGGTTGCGTTCTTGGCCCTAACGTTCAGATCGGTAATAATGTTTTACTTTATGCCAATGTCACCATCTTTGATAATTCAATCATAGGAGAAGGTACTGTGATCTGGCCTGGCACTGTAATCCGTGAACGCTGCAAAATAGGTAAAAATTGCACCTTACATCCTAATGTGACGATTGGAGCAGATGGATTTGGTTATCGATTCTCACCTGACGGCAAAGACCTTGTAAAGATTCCACAGATCGGTACAGTAAACATTGGCCGTGACGTTGAAATTGGAGCCGGATCTTGCATCGATCGTGGTAAATTCAGTGCGACGACAATTGGAGATGGCACCAAAATTGATAACCTGGTTCAGATTGCACACAACTGTACTATAGGAAATGCTTGTGTGATTGCTGGTTTAGTAGGAATTAGTGGATCGGTAACAATTGGTAATGGTGTAATGGTAGGTGGAAATGTAGGAATTGCAGATCACATTTCAATTGGTGATAGGGCAATCCTTGGAGCCAAATCGGGCGTTATGCGTGATGTAGGTCCGGGCTCCTTTGTCGTCGGTTCCCCTGCACGTGAGAAAAAAAAGGCGATGCGGGAATGGGTTGCTCTTTCTAAACTACCCGATCTAATGAAGAAGTGGCGTCGGAAAATGGATGCTTAACATTGGATAGTTCAAAATATAATCATGAATATTTTAGACTCCCAAAATTTCTAATGATTTCACATACCGTAATTATTGTTTGTTCTTTTAACCCAACATAGTTTTTGTAACAAAATGAGTCTTATTGGCGTTATACTCTATCTACTGCTTTTTGCAATTATCGTGATGTTTTGGCTAAAAATGCGTAATAAAACACTTGATGACCTACTTGAACAAAGTAACTGTGATCATCATCATGTTCAAAAAGTGATCGCAAAAAATTCATACGGTGGATCTTGGGATGAGTATCAGCAATGGATGAACGAAGAGGATTCGTCTTCGTAATAACATTTCGCTTATGTGGGATAAAGCTATTGATCTCTAGTTTAGGGACCACTTATAGCCTTTTTATTAAAAAATTGAATGGAATTACTTAAGGACCTGAATTGTTAAGGGGTAATTCCATATTTCCCCATTATTTGCTTTGATACCTCCAATAATTGGAAATATAATGCAGAGCCCAGCAAGAATAAAAAGGAGAGGGATTCCTATTAATAAGAAAGTTAATAAAAGACAGACCATACCGTAGATAAAGGCTGATATCAACCAATTGACGATGATTTTTCCATGTATATCTATTTCAGTAAGATCATCTTTTTTTTATCTGCCAAATAATTATTGGAATCATGAGCCCAGCAAATGGTATCACAAAACCTGCAATAACAGAAAAATGTAAAAACATAGCCCAATGTTTAGGCAATAAATTTCCACCAATTGTTTTTGTGGTAGAATGTTCATCCTGTCTTTTAGCCATACCCCATTCTTTATCTTGAGGAGATGTTCGTCGGTCAAGACGAAATGGGAGATTAGGCAAAAAGCTGAATGAATATCTTATATACCGAGGTGGTCATCGAATGAGGACATTGCTTATTGGGAGGTAGTGTTCCCTAAGGCAATCAACTAAGATCGGGTAGCTTCGATAACAAGGATGATATGTTCAACCTGTTTAAGGAAATCAGCAACATTAGCCTTGAATTCAATTTCTTGCGCTTCGCGTAATAGTTCAGCCGCTTCGACATATTCTTTAATTTTGGCTAATAATTGTCCATGCATAACCAGAGCTTCTGCTTTGAAGTCATCCAGTTTTTTGGCTTGATCAAATAATTCCACTGCCTCTTCGCTTTTACCTTCTTTACCATAAAAGTTGCCTAAGATAAGTAATGCTCGCCCACGAGTTGAATCCCGTCTAATTATTTCTTCAAGTGTTGCTTTTGCCTTTTTACCTTCACCACGGGCGATAGCAATCTGGGATTGCATCGTCAGTATTGTTAATACTTCATCTTCAGTGATGCGTCTCCGATAAATCTCTTTTACTTGGGTTATTAAAGCGGAGGCTTCCTCGTAAGCTCCATAGTTAATCAAGGAACTAATAGCACGTATGGGAGTATCGATTTTTTGTTCTGGGTCTTTATTAACGGAAGCCCTATAAGCATCATATGCAAGATCAAGCATTTGCCTGTTAATATAAATATCACCAAGTAGTAGTAAGCTATCAGCAGGTGCTTTATTCATACGTTTTAAGATTTCAAAATTGGCGGCTGCCTTTTCAATATTATCAAGGCCGATAAACCCATTTGCTTGTAATAACCAAAATTCTGGATTTTCAGAATCCATCGTTAGCAATTCTTGAAAAACAGCATTACTCTCTCTGTATCTTTCCTGATAGAGGTAGTTCTGAGCCAGGTACCCTTTCCAAGACTTTTCCTTAGGGTCAATTATTATCGCTTTTGTTAATGCTTGTTCTGCCGCGATATAATTTTCTTTCAGTTGCAAACAATAACCAAGTAGGCCGAAGGTCCGTCCCTCTGCGTTGCCTAAAGATATGGTTCTTTTTAGGTACTTTATTGCTTCATCAAAATCTTCCATTCTAACGCTAAGAAAAGCCAAGGTCTTTTGATTGAGAAGATAGTACGGATGTTTTTCTCCAACCTCAATAAAAAGGCGTTTTGCTCGCTTTAACTCATCTTTTTGAAAATAGAGATTCCCAAGAATGAGTGTCATAGCGGCACTCGATTCTTCGGTCATGGTAGACTCTAGTAAGCTAATTGCCGAATCAATGTTATCTGGTAGAAGTGTTTGTATTTCTGTAATTAATTCTCTTTCTTCGACCGTTATCTTAGGGCTTCTTTCAATGATATAATCTAGATCTCCAATGTACAGTTCATGCCAATAGGAGTCTTTGTATAAATCTTTAGCTGGATTAGGTAGAGGCTTTAATGCTGACAATGTGTCAAAAACACTAAAGCAAAATGTAAAAAGTAGGAGAAATATTTTCATTATTTATTTTTAGAAATTAAATTTACCGGATGAAGAGGTATTATGAAAAGCTTTATGATATAATCTTTTGATCTTTATCATCTGAGTAAACGCGTATTATTGATAATGGAATAAGATAAATTCAACCAAATTATTGCCTTCTTCTGCTTTTTTGAATAACATCTCAGGTTATATAATGTCCTTAGCGTGCAATAAAATGCCATTTTTTTTAAAATGGCACTGTTTTTTATTGCCTGAATAAGGATTAAATTAAGCATTATGAATAATTCAAAAAAGCCCCAAACATTAGCAAAGATTGGAATCTACAGTTTAATTTTGGCTATGATTATTACCGTTGCTATAATAATCTATGCTACTCATCCCTGGGGAGGAAACTATGCTAACCAGATGTTTACAGACTATGTCTATCTCTTGGCCTTTTCTTTCTGGTCAATTATACCCTATCTAGCGCTAATGATATTAATTCATCTTTTTAAAGAGTATAAACTATCCTACTATATAGTAATCAGTGGCTCTGAAGTAATAATTTTGACAAGCCTGTTATTTCTTATCGATACCGTATTTATTCATCCTAATTCCCAAGGGGCATATATTTTTCTCTTTTTACCAATATATCAATGGCTTGCAATATTACTTTTAGGTATCGTAGTAGGCATTGCCTTCCAACTGAATAAGAATATTACGGTTGGATAGGTGTAAATAATTCGTGATTCCCTTCGTATAATTTTACCACTAAATGCTTTAATTTAATATGACCAAAATAGAGAGTCGTGAATTTCACTTAAATCAATATCCAGAGGGGATTCCCAGTCCAGATGATTTTCAACTAAAAAAGGTAAACTTCCGAAAATTAAATAAAGGTGAATTACTTATAAAAAACATATGGATGTCAGTAGATCCTTATATGCGTGGTCGTATGGTTGACATGAAAACCTACGCAGAACCATTTAAGGTTGGTGAAGTCTTATATGGAGGAGCAATTGGGCAGGTTGTCGAATCTTTGCATAGGGATTATAGACCAGGTTGCTATGTTAAGAGTATGCAGGGTTGGCGGGAATATTTTATTTCAGAAGGTGAGGGTTTGGATCAGGTTGATTGTAAAATTGCACCACTCCAGGCACATTTAGGTGTTATGGGAATGCCTGGTATGACTGCGTACGTAGGGTTGCTGTATATAGGTGAGGTGAAACCAGGAGATACAGTGTTTGTTTCTGCTGCAGCCGGTGCAGTGGGGTCCCTCGTATGTCAGATAGCAAAAATGAAAGGCTGTCGAGTAGTTGGTAGTGTTGGTTCAGAACAAAAAGTTAATTGGTTAATTGATAAAGCAAAAATAGATACAGCTATTAATTATAAAACATCTATTGACTTTAATGCTGCACTCTCAGAATTGTGTCCCGATGGAATAGACGTTTACTATGATAATGTTGGTGGTAAGCAACTGGAAGCTGCGTTAAACCTGATGAATCAATCGGGTCGGGTAGTCGTTTGTGGAACAATTTCAAATTATAATAATCTACAACCAAGCCCGGGTCCTTCAAACCTCCGTCAGATATTGGTTAAAAGATTAAAGGTACAGGGGTTTATTGTAAGTGATCACATGGATTTATATCCCGAGTTTATAGAACAAATGTCCAAATGGATTTCAGCTGGTAAAATAAAATGGCATGAAACTATTATTGAAGGTATAGAAAATGCACCAACTGCATTTATTGGTCTTTTCAAAGGTGAAAATATTGGCAAAATGTTAGTAAAACTGAGTAATCCAGAAACATTGTCATAATTCATGGCTCTAAACGTAAAACTTAATAGAACGGATCGTCGAATATGGGATGAACTTGATTCGTTTGTTCCGAGAGAAATAATTGACGTTCATACTCACCTCTATCTATGGGAGTTCAACAGTGATCCGGACAAAGATAAAGCTCCTGAAGCAGGTAAAACTTGGCCAGCAAAACCATTCCGAGAGGATTTTCCCATCGCTGATTGGGGGCAAAGTGATAAAATTGACCAGATTCTTATGCCTGGAAGGAAAGTTCACCGTATTTCTTTTGGCATGCCTTTCGCAATGGTGGATTTCGAAGCCACTAATCAATTTATCGCTGATCAGGTAGTTAATGATTCCGAGTCTCACGCATTAATGTTGATAAACCCAAAAATGACTGCAGATTATCTGGAAAAGCAGGTAACGCAGAATAAATTTATTGGATTTAAACCCTATCGGCTTTATTCGGTTACTGGAGATGTAGATAATTGCCGAATTACTGATTTTATTGCTGAACATCAGATTGAAGTCGCGCATCGATTGGGACTCATTATCATGATGCATGTTTCTAAACGTAATGCGATCGCCGATCAGGAGAATATTGATGACATGAAGCGACTTTCTGAAACATATCCCAATGCAAAATGGATACTTGCTCATTGTGGTCGAAGTTATTCTTCTTGGGCTATAGAAAAAGGCGGAAAAGTTATGCGGGATCTACCTAATGTATGGTTTGATACCTCAGCTGTTACAGAGACAGATGCGATTGATGCTCTTCTGAGCACTGTTGGATCTGATAAGGTCATGTACGGAAGCGATGATATCCCTTTTGGTGTCATGCGGGGAAAATTAATCGCATTTGGCTATTCATGGGCGCTTCTTACCGAAGATAATCATTCATTTGCTCTCAATCATTGTGATGGCAAGCTAACTTTTATACGGTATGAAGAATTACGAGCTATTCATCGGGCAGTTAAAAGATATGGTGAATCTGATAAGGTTTGCCAGGATCTGTTTTACAACAATGCAAAAAAACTAATTGATTCCGTAAGTCCTAATGTTCCCTCTACCTTGTGAAACTGGTAATTTCCTTGTTTGTAAGTGTAAAATTACACATTGACAGGGTAATAAAAAGTTTTGTGATTTCGTTTTATCCTCAGTAGACGTTAGCTATCTTTTTACAAAAATAAATCGATAAAGGTATCCTAGTTTTCAAACCAATCCACTGGGATGATCAATAGTTTATGGTCGGCGAGGGTAAGATGTGGATAGTCCCCGATTTGCCATTCACGATAAGATAAATAAACATTCCTATTATAAATACGAGCAGATACATAGTCATAAGTTCTACCGAGCATGGGCTGAATGATCTTTTGAAAATGGAAAGATTTTCCTTCATCTTTACTAATTGCATAGGCTAAAGGTGTTCGGTCACAATTGTTGTCTTTTTCACCTGCCGGATTGTTATTATAGATGACTGCGATATGATCGGAGTCCGGTAGCCGGAAAAGTGTTTGCGGGGAAACAGGGGTTTTTAATTCTTCTATCTTAGTAGGTTGGCGCCAAGTTTGACCACCATCTGACGAAATACTCTTATAAGGGTTACCAAGTTTAGTACGCATGATCATAAATACTTTACCATCTTTAAGTTCAATTAATCCAGGTTCTTGAAGAGTTAAATTTTTGTATGCTTTACCAGGAAAATCTTTTTGGAGTAAGGTAAATGATTCTCCTTTTCTCCAACTGTATCCTTCATCATCAGAATAATAAGTAAGACATGATTGCTTCATCCATCTGAATTCCTGGCCTGGATCAAGTGAAACTGCAGCAGGGATAAGAATTCGACCGGTCGTTAATTGAAGGGCGCGAGCATTATTTACAATATAAAAATGATCCCGATCTGAGATACGTTGGGCTTTAGTGAATCCCCCCCCTTCGTTTGTATAGCGAACATAAATTGAGCAACGCATCTGTCGATAGTCATCTTCATTCCCTGCCTCGATCTCTTCTTTTCCCAGATAGATTAATAGGACTTTATCACTAGACTTTAGCCGAAGTAAACTAGCATCCATCAAATTTGAATTACTTTGGTGTTCTACTTCAGAGATAGACGCATAGGTTTCAATTTCTCCCCAACTCATCCCATGATTATAACTGCGTCTTCCAATAATGTCAGACTCAGATAAATCACTACGATTTCTGTGGCGTGTCCACACTGCAAGAAGACTATTATCAGCTATTTGGGCAATATCGCCTTCCGAATGTCGCTGAAATAATTCATCTGATCTACCGAGAATAATTTCCTTTCCCGGTGCAGCCGGATCACCTTCATCTTCAGAGCGATCTCTGACATGGATGAGGTCAGCCTTCATTTTTTTTCTTAGTTCCACAACTATTTAACATTCTCATAGGAGTCATTTCTAAGATTTATTAAAGAAAAAATCACGAAAAATTGCATCTTAATATCTAACTAAATCTTTTGGGTAAATAGGCCAAAGGTCAAAAGCTTTATAGGGCTATGGTTGGAAGGATAAAATTTAGAATTGATCGATTACCTTATTAAGTAATTTAAGAAAATAATTTATGTTTCTTAAGTGAAATGTAGAAATGATACTATAAAAAGATTCAAAACAATATGACTTATAACCCAAGGCTTTGAATTTCTATTCGACAAAGACAAAAAAAAATTAACTGTTTTAAGCCATGAAAGTTGTATTAAATTTTGATTTAGGTGAGGCATTTGTTAATGATTTAAAATCTATATTTCCGGATGTTGATTTTCGGCCAGTTTACACCTCTGAGGAAGAGCTACGAGAGGTCGTTGATGCTGAAGTCCAGTTTGGATTAATCAGTCAGGACGCTTTTGCGGCAGCAAAAAAACTACGCTGGTTCCATTTTATTGGTATGGGTTTTGACGGATATAAGATAAATTTTCCTAAAATGTTCGATGGAGAGTTTATCTTTACTCGAGCTCCCGGAACTCATGTCATCCCGATGGCAGAGCATACTTTTGCAATGATTTTGGCCTATGCACATCGTATTCCCGATTTCATTGCAGAACAAAAAGCTCATTGTTGGAATACAGAAAATTATATGGATAAGATAATTGAATTATCAGGAACTACAATGGGGATTATCTCTATGGGTAGCATTGGTAAAGGCATAGCATTACGTGCTCAAGGTTTCGATATGGAGATTTTAGCTGTTGATAGTCAGTCGATGGCACCACCACTGGGTGTACGTGAAGTGTGGAATATGGATCGGTTGGATGAGCTATTAGCGCGATCTGATTGGTTGGTTGTCACTACCCCATACACCAAGGAAAGCCATCATCTGATTGACCAGAAACGCATCGAACGAATGAAGCCCGGTGTGTTCATCACTATAATGTCAAGGGGAGGGATCGTCGATGAAGAAGCCCTGATTGATGCACTTCGATCGGGGCATGTTGCGGGAGCTGGAATCGATGCCGTTGCCCAGGAGCCCATGCCCGCGGACAGTCCATTTTGGGATATGCCCAATGTCATTATCTCACCCCATGTATCTGCACATTCTCCACAACTTTGGCTGCGCCGTGGGCAGATTTTCAAAGACAATCTCAAGCGTTATCTAGACGGTGAACCGTTATTGTATGTCTGTAATAAGGATACTAAATTTTGATTGCAGGGTGGGGGTTTGAGAGTCAGTAGGTAAAAATCTAAGATCGATTTACTGTAATCGGTGTACACTTTGAACAATTTTAAAAAATAAACCTACATCTTTAATTGTATCTCAACTTCTTTACTTAAATCTCAATGTTGCTACCGGCGATGTATTTCCGTGCTTCCAATAATTTTACTGCTTCCCAATAAATTGATAGTATAGCTACTCACAAAAAATATCATTGCTATGAGGCTAATTGGAGGTAGCCCACCATGCCATCCGGATGGGGTAATCCAAGTTTTGTAGTCCAAAAATAATAAGTGAATCATACCAAGGATAAACGCTAGAGAAAAAGGTTTTCGTGAAATCAAGGATTGGGTGAATACATTGGCCTCTTTTGAATTAATATAAAAACTTAGGCTGTAGTCCCAAAGAAAAATAAAAGCTAGTATACCCCCAAGCATACTTACCCTTGCTAAAAGTGTAAGTGTTTCGTTTTCTTTAAAAAACTTTTCATATATTACAGGACTAAAAAGTAATAAGCTCATAAGGACATGAATGAAAACAAGCAAGAATGCACTCAAACCCAGCATTTTGCGAGCATTGAGCCAGTTTTGGGGTATCTCAACACCAAGATTTTTCAGAGGCCTTAAACTAAAATTAAAAGCCAGTAAAATAAAAGCGCTCAGTGATATCCCTTTATTTAAAATAAAAAAAAAGAAGTCTTTCCATGGAACTGGACCGACAACATGGTAGCGTAGGATCGCATAACCGATGGAGAAGATAAGCGTTACCGTAATTATTAATCCTGCCGAGGATTGGCGTTCATCAGACTGGTTAATCATGTTATTTTTTATAAAAAAATTATCAATATACAAATCACAAACAATAACCAAATGATAATTTCAAAATGTAAAATGAGATTCATATGATTTTATTCAGCATTGGTCGAAAAAGAAAACTTTTAATTTTTCTACGAAAAATAGATTTAGGTGTTCCTTGTTTATCCAGTTTTGATATACAATGAGCTCTCTTCATAAATTCCTACTCTACTTTAGTCACGACTATATAATTTTCGATTGAATACCCTTCACTTAATATTTATAGCCAATTAATTAATAATGCCATATACTATATAAAGATAATATCATACTTGCGAAAAATTCGTTTAGATCTAGAACATAGACTCGATGTATGATCTATCTGGCAAAGTGGCTATAGTTACGGGTGCGGGTGCAGAGCTTGGTATAGGACGGGCTGTTGCTAACCGTTTAGCTTTGGAGGGTGCTGATGTCGTCGTCAGTGATATTGTTGAAAATCCTTTCCCTGACCTTTCTCCAGGTTGGAATGGTCTGGAGGCAGTACTAAGCGAAATAGAGAAACACGGCCAGAAAGGGTTGAGCCTTCTGACAGATGTGACCGATGCCGGTAGTGTACAACAAATGGTGGACCAGACCCTGGCGATATTTGGTCGGATTGATATACTAGTAAATAATGCTGGTTCCAGTCCTGGTCGTGACAGGGTACCCATCATCGATTTAGAGGAGACAGTTTGGGATCAAATACAAGAAATAAATACTAAAGGAACTTTTTTATGTTGCCGTGCTGTAGCCAAGGTGATGATTGATCAAGGTCAGAGAGGTAAAATTATCAATATGTCGTCAGTATCCGGAAAAGTAGGATATGACCGTTTTGGTGCTTACTGTGCATCCAAATTTGCTATTATTGGTCTTACTCAAGTGTTGGCGCATGAATTGGGTGAGTATAAAATTAATGTCAATGCTATATGCCCTGGGCATGTAGAGACAAACCGCATGAATCACATGGCCTCCGTTCTTGTTGACGATAATCAGACTGAAGAAGCGTTCACTAAAGAATGGAATGAAAAAGTTCTAGCAAATACTCCTTTGAAGCAAATAGCTAAAGCTGAAGATGTTTCAAAGACGGTGGCTTTTCTCGCTTCGTCTGAATCAGATTTTATCACTGGTCTTGCCATTTCTGTTACCGGTGGAGCTTTTATGTTGTAGTTTAGTGGAATTAAAATCGGATGTAAAACTTAGAATTATTATATGAAAATTAAAGAACTTAAAACTTACGTCGTGGCGAATCCGCCACCACATAATGGAGGACCCTATTTTGTTTTTTTAAAGTTAACAACTGATGACAAGATTGAAGGTATAGGAGAAGTCTATGGAGCCCCTTTCCATCCTCATAAAGTTGCCTTGCTGATTGAAGATATTTTCGAACGCCATGTAATTAACTGGGATCCATTTAGGATTGAAAGTTTGTGGAGGATTATATACTCGAGCGGATATTCTCAGCATCCTGACATGACTTTAATGGGGGTTCTTAGTGGAATTGAGATGGCTTGTTGGGATATTATAGGGAAATCGCTTAATCAGCCTATCTATAATTTGCTCGGAGGTCAGGTTCATGAAAAACTTCGCTCGTATACTTACCTTTATCCAGACTCGAATAGTGTTACCAAAGATGCCTGGTCAATAGCTGATGTATTCGGTCATCCGGAGTTAACACCGGAAAGGGCTGCCGCATATGTCAAACAGGGATTTACTGCTGTAAAATTTGATCCAGTGATGCCGATGTCCGCTTTCGATCCAAGACAACTTTCGCTTGAGGTTTTAGATAATGCCGAGTTGGTAATTAAAAACACGCGCGAAGCAGTTGGTAGTAAGTGTGACCTACTTATTGGAACACATGGGCAAATGACAACATCCAGCGCCATCCGTTTAGCTAAGAGAATGGAGCCTTTTGACCCCTTGTGGTTTGAAGAGCCAGTGCCACCAGAAAATGTAAATGAGATGGCTCGAGTAGCCCAATCAACAAGTATCCCCATTGCCACTGGTGAACGTTTATCTACAAAATATGAGTTTGTAGGTTTACTAGAGAAGCAAGCAGCAGCTATATTACAACCTGCTCTCGGGCGTGTGGGGGGAATCCTTGAGGCTAAGAAGATTGCTGGTATGGCTGAAGCACATTACACACATATAGCCCCACATTTATACTGTGGTCCGATTGAAGCCGCCGCTAATATTCAAATTGCAACTTGCAGCGCTAATTTTTTAATACAAGAAAGCATAGAAACATTTTGCGGTTTCCATACAGAGGTTCTAATAAACCCTATTTGTTGGGATGATGGTTACATTATTCCTCCTAAAACACCCGGGCTAGGGGTCGAATTGAATGAGGAAGTTGCGTTGAATAATCCCTATAATGGGGGTATTTTCCCGAAGATGGAAGAACAACCGATATAAAGACCTATTTTGCTTACTGATTGATAAAAAAAGCCGGATAAAGCACCAGAAATAAAAATAAAATCAGAAAATGTGAAAGGAAATAGGAACAGGAATAAATATGGAGTGGATCTGAAGATAATGAAACCATTAATAACTGGTTACCACTTTTATAGAGTTAAAATGTTAGATAGGGAAAAATGAAAGAGATATGCAGATAAGTTTAGATTTGCATTTACGTAAGCTTCGAAGAATTTTTAAATTTATTTAGTTAACATGTCGGGGAGTAAAAAAAACTTAATGCATGCTTCTGATATGGATATCCTTAATCAGAACGAGTTATTGCAGGCGACATTACTTGAAGAAAATGAAGCCTGGATAGCTGCCAAATGTAAGCGGGTTCTTGAAGAAAATTCACAATGGCAGAGAGATTATAGCTCGAAAAAAGCCTATGAAAAAAGTACGGAGCCCTATAGAGAAGAGTGGCGAGATACGATAGGGGAGATAAATTGTGAAGATGAATTCCATTTAGAAACAGAAGCATTTTTTGAAAATGATTACGCGGTAGCCGAATGGCTAACTATTAACGTGCAACCGGGTTTAAAGGCGAGAGCAGTGTTGGCTCTCCCAAAGAACAAATCAGGCCAATTACCACTTGTTGTTGCACTACATGGGATGCTGGGGTCACCTTCTGTGGTATTTGGTTTTAAAGATTCTCAAGAAGAGGCCTATCATGGTTACGGAAAAGAGTTATTAAAAAAAGGATTCGCGGTATTGGCACCGATAAGCATTAATGGTTCAACTCCCCGAATTAGGGTACATCGGCTGAGTGTGCTCGTTGGTAGCTCTATAACGGGGGTGGAAGTAGGAAAAATAAGAAGATTGATAGATCTTGTATTAGGGATGCCTGAAATCGATGAAGAGCGAATAGGGATGTGGGGTATTTCACTAGGTGGACTTTATACGATGTGTATAGCTGCTTTAGACCAAAGAATAAAGGCGGCGATCATGTGTGCATTTTTTATGGATCGCTTGGATAAGATAACTGTGGAATCGTCGCACTATAGTAGTTGGTTCCTCCCTCATGAAGAGCATCTATTAATACCGGGTTGGTTTAATGGTGGGTTTACTGATGCTAATCTTTTAAGTATGGTCTGTCCCCGTGCGCTTCAGATTACTGAAGGAAAAAAAGATCCCACTAACTGGTGGCCCTTGCAGGTAAAAGAATTTCAAAAATTGTATCAACACTATGATAAGTTGGGTGTTAATCAAAAAAATTGAATTTATAAATCATGAAGGAAATCATGAAGTCATCATAGAACCTGGGCTACGGTTTTTAGATAAATGGCTATGATAAAAATCGGAACATAAGAATTTAGGAATGAAAATAACTAGTTGCGTGATTGATAATCTCGGTAAAAATGACCTTTTAACTCAAAATTAAAAGTAAATTTATGCCTATCATTGATACCCATATACATTTATTTGATCGTCCTTATGCGATGGCTTTCAGTGCCGATCATATAAAGAACGGGGTTGAAGGTGAAGTTACACAGTATGAAAATTACCGCCACACGCATGCTATAGATAAAGCGTTTGTTATTTGTTACGAATATCGATCAAATCCAAAAAATAACGATTACGTATTGAATCTTACGCAGTATCGCAAGTGGATCCTACCATTTGGGTTTCTAAAGTCCACTCCAACCACCATGGTGAAACAAGCGAAGCAACTTTTAAAGAGAAAATATTTCGGGCTAACTTTTTATCTGGATTCCTCGAAAAGTAACCCTTGGATTGCCAACTATAAAATGGAAGATTTCTGGTCCCTGGTTGAAAAACAAAGGGTTCCAGTGAGTATAAATATGAGTTATCGAAGTATCCCCACCTTACTAAAAGTATTAAAACGCTATCCAAAATGTATCTTGTTAATTGCCCACATGGCTGCTCCAATCGTAAAAAAAGGAAAATTGAATAATGCTTTTCTTATCACCAAGGAGCTGAAAAATTACCCCAATATTTATATTAAACTATCAGGATTTTATGCTTTCTCTACAAAGGGATGGAGATATCCACAGAATGATATGTTTTGTGCAGTGGATTTTCTTCATGAACATTTTACTGCTAAGCATCTGTTGTTCGCATCAGATGCCGCCCCAGTTCTGTCATTTAACACTATGAAGCAGGTTATCGAAATGCTGCGCAGCGAATACTCTGGTTTTACGAAAAAAGAGATTCAGGATATTTATTATAATAATGCCTCTGCGATTATACGTCGCCGGCAAAGCTGTCTTTAAATTTAATAATTAGGAGCATACAATGAGTAATCGATTAAAAGACAAAGTTGCAATCGTAACAGGTGCGGGTTCAAGCGGACCAGGCTGGGGGAATGGAAAGGCAACGGCTGTTCTTTTTGCCCGTGAAGGAGCAAAAGTTTTCGCTGTAGATATCAATCTAGCTGCAGCCGAAGAAACTAAAAAACTTATTGAAAAGGAGGGAGGGGAATGTACCGTAAAAAAAGCCGATGTATCTCAAGCAGATGATGTTAAAGACATGGTCAGGTGTTGTCTTGAGATTTACGATCGAATTGATATCCTACATAATAATGTAGGAATCAATGAAATTGGCGGTTGTGTCGATGCGAGCGAGGAAAGTTGGAATCAAGTGATGGATGTAAATGTTAAAAGTATGTTTTTGACCTGTAAATATGTATTACCTTTGATGGAAAAACAGGGAAAGGGAGTAATTGTAAATTTATCATCCATCGCATCGATTCGGTGGTATGGTATAGCTTCTGTTGCGTACAACGCTAGCAAAGGAGCTATCAATCAACTTACTCAAAGTATTGCTGTCCAGTATGCAAAAAAGAATATTAGAGCCAACTCTATCCTTCCTGGTTTCATAAACACACCTTTAGTCGCCAATGCCTTGGGTGAATATTATGCGGAAGGTAATCTAGATAAAATGGTTGAAATTAGAGATAATCTTTGCCCAACTGGGAAAATGGGTGATGCCTGGGATGTCGCTTATGCCGCTCTCTTTCTCGCTTCAGATGAAGCAAGATATATTACAGGTACCCAACTCGTCGTAGACGGTGGACTCTCATGTCGGTGCGCGTGAAAACTTAAGGGGCCATCTCTCATTACATTTTAAAAATATTGCTATCAATATGTAATTTTATTTTATATAAATATACATTTCCTTTTTAACCTTTGATTTAGTTTAATGTCTCAAGAAACATCAGCAAAATTTATCTATGATAAAGCGATTGTAATTGACGCGTTAAATGTGAGTAACTGGAAGAGTCCTATGGTCTTTGAGAGTTTGGCCATGAGTGGGACCACAGCGATTAATGCAACCTTGGTAACGTGGGAAAATTTTCAACAGACTTTGGATTATATCACTGACTGGCAGAATATATTTAATGAACGAAGCTCACAAATCATTCAAATCACATCGGTTAATGATATCCTGCAAGCAAAGAAGGACGGTAAAGTAGGGGTGATTTTGGGATGGCAGAATGCAACTCCGATTGAAAATGATTTGCGACGTATCGAACTATTTCGTAACCTCGGAGTACTCATTATGCAGCTTACCTTTCACGAGAGAAATTTTATTGGTAATGGATGCTTGGAGCGAGGTGATTCCGGTCTCAGTAACTTTGGTGTAGATGCAGTGAGCGAGATGAACCGATTAGGGATATTGATTGATTTGTCCCACTGCGGTGAAAGGACAACAATTGATGCTATTGAGATGTCGACCAAACCAGTTGCTTGTACGCATGCCAATGCGCAGAGTTTTCACATGCATCCACGAAATAAAACCGATGAGGCATTGAAATTATTGGCAGACCGCGGGGGTGTAGTCGGTGCAACGGCATTTAATTTGTTTTTGCCATCCGGTCGTGAGTCTACGATTAATAATTTTGTGGATGCGATTGATGACCTCGTTCAACGAATTGGTATTGAACATGTGGGATTCGGGACTGATTTTACACAGGATCAGCCACAGGAATTTTGGAATTATATAGGCGCACAGCAAGGGACAAAACTTCCTTCTACTTTCTTTGATGGACCTGAAGGGTATGCAGAATTAGCGCATGCTCCCAAAGGCCTGGAAACGCCAGATAAGATGCCTGCGCTGGCCGAGGCACTCCATGCACGCGGCTACAAACCGGAGGATATTACTATGGTCCTGGGCGGAAATTGGCTACGACTATTCCGTGAAGTATGGACAGATTGAGTTAGTAAGTAGTGTCTAATGAGATTAAAGTAATAGTGTTAGGTTTCAGATGAAAAGGTGAAGTAAATTACTGGCTAATTTTTTTGGGGGTTAGTTATAGGAATTATAATTTTTATTTTGCCAGGGTATTTACGGTGTAAATTGTTAAGCCTTCTAGTGATTTTTTCCGCTCGGGAATAATTAAACTGGCAAGATACCCAGTAATAAGGCAAATGGTGAACCCAATTGTCGAATAAAGGAATAAATTTATCGATGTGTGGTATTTTACGAAATAAATAACTATTGCACTAATAATGGTGCCGATAAAAGCCCCAATCCCATTTGCCCGGCGTGTGAATATACCAAGAGCAAACAATCCACCCAATCCACCGATAAATAGACCTAAGACAGAACTCGCAAAGATAACAATAGAATAAATATTAAAGGAAACCAGTAGAAGGGCAATAGATGTGGCAAAAAAGCCAATAACTAAGGTAATTAAACGAGCAAGATTTAGATAAAAATGGTCGGATTTATAAGTTTTAAAACGACGATAAAAATCTGTGACACATACTGTGGCAATGGAATTCATCCCACTATCCAAACTTGACATGGCGGCAGAAAAGATAGCTGCGATAACAAAACCGGCAACACCTGCAGGAAGATTTTGTGTGATAAAAAGTGGGAAAATCGCTTCATTACGCATTCCCAGACTAATACTAGCCGGGTGTGTTTTATAATAAGCGTATAGAACTGATCCCATACCAAGAACGATCACGCCTAAAGGTAGGCTGGCAACTACATTTAACCATAATCCCTTAGCCGCAGCTTTTTCATCCTTAGTTGTGAGAAATCTTTGGATTCTACTTTGGTCAGAGGAGTAGACAATTAATTGATTCATCGACCCGGCAATTATTAATACCCATAATGTCGGTTCGGTGAAATCCCAATCTAGATACCACATTCGGTATTTATCATCGGCAAGCCCAATATCAATCACCCCTTTAAAACCTGTATCAAGTTGAAAGACAACAATGCAAAAAACGACGATGATGCCGACAATAAATATAAATACTTGAATAACATCCGACCATATTACTGCTTCAATACCTCCCATTACTGTGTAAAATGTGCTTATTAAGCCTAATAATAATATACATACATAAATATTTATCCCTGTGATCGTGGACAGAACAATTGCAGGTAAATACATAATTAAACTGATACGTACCAGTTGATATAAAATAAATTGAACACTTCCTAATAATCGAACGGGAAGATTAAAACGTTTTTCCAGGTACTCATATGCAGTGGTAATATTAAGCCTTCGATAAAATGGTAGATAGAAGTAAATTATCATAATCGGGGCGAAAAAGAACCCTAACCTCACGGGGAAATAAAACCAGTCCATAGAAAATGTTAACGCAGGATGAGCAATATAGGTTACGGCACTAAGCCCTGTTCCTAATAAACTTAGTCCTGAAGCCCACCAAGGGACTCGTCGACCGCCAAGAAAGTAATCATCTGTTCCCTTTTCCCTTTTGGAAAAATAAAAGCCAATGTAAATAATGCCTATCATATAAAGAATAAGAAAAAGGTAATTTATAATACCAAAGGAAACGTTAGCTCCTGAATCGTGAATCATTAATTGGACCTTCGGGGTCATTATTCCAGGTTCGATTTCGCCACCGGTTAAAACGATACCTTTCTTCCAAGATACTGTTTCTTGTGATACCAAACTCGAAGGCATCTGAGTTTGTATTAACCAGGAATCAGTAATAGTATGATAGACGATAAGATCACGTGAATAAGAAGTATGAACACTACCTTTTTTTTGTGGGATTGAAGTTTATATTTTCCTCAATTTTTCCACCGTAAATTAGAATGTGTGATTGACCATAAGCAATACCTGAAGCCCCAGTTACGGGATGAGGGATATCCTTAATCCTGTCCCACTTTTTTTTGAACAGTGAGTAGCGGTAACCGTCAGTCAATTGCGAGCATTGAGTTCTATTTGCTTCATTATCGATAAAGGTTTCACCTCCAATAACGTATAAATTCCTTCTACTGCCAGTATTTTGGCTTACAACAACTGCATTCCTCCGAGCGGGGCCTTCCCAGGTTTCTAACGATTCCCATTTAGCTTCCGGATTATTTAGATCAAGCGCCCAGAATATTTTCTTTAGGTTTGCTTTTTCCCCATCTATCTGACCGCCCACAACATATACAATATCATCAATTTCAACAGCGTCAGTTAATGCGAGGTTCAAGGGAAGAGGATGCAGCGTCTTTTGCTTTATTTCTTGTGTAACGGCATCCCAGCTAATTTGCGTAACATCTTTGTGATAACCCTCTGCACTGCTACCACCAATCAAAATTAAATACTTACCACTACTTATGGACGCTCCATAGGCTCGCGGTTCTTTTAATTTAAATCCCGTAAGCCAACTTGCCCCATCAGCTTCGGGCAAAACGTAAATATCTTTATACCAAACTTTGTTTTTGATTTCTGTTTTCGAGGTCTGTGAAAAATTTGACCCTCCAGCGACAATGAGTGCTCCGTTGCTGACCCCGGCAAAAGCTCCTCCCAGGCCTTGAGGGTTTGGTAGTTCCGGCAATAATTCCCAAGTGATATTCTCGGGCCTTTGTTGCTCACATTCAGCACGCCAGACAAAACATAGAAAGATGCTTAAACAAAAAGTTAAAGTACGGGAAATATCCATGAGAATAGTATAAAAATCTCCCCAGAAAGTTAATCTGTCCAGAAATCTTTATTATACTGCTGATGAAAGTGTACGCATTTAGATTGAATAATAAATATAAATATTTATCAAATTGCTAATAAATAGGAACAATGAACGAGGAATTAAGAGAACCGTTAAAAGCAACAAGGAACTTTACCTATTTAACCAAAGAACAAGCAATTTCTCTTTCAAGTATGGAGGGAGACTTGGAATGGGCCCAACATCTTGAACAAGAGCTTAAGGTTTCTGATACGGGAAAATACGAAAAAAAATTATATAAATATTTTTCATATTTAGCGACTGTAATTCCGGGGATTGCGCTTGCCTTTCTATTTGTAATAATCAGCAAATATTTATCAGTATGGGTAGGAAACATACTTTTCAGTTTTGAAATAGCTGTCTTCAGCCCAATAGTGTTTACCATTTTGATTGGGATCGCTTTCAGGAACATTATCGGTGTTCCTAACCAATATGTGGTAGGGTTAAAATTTTGCGTGCGGCATATCTTGAGAATGGGGATTGCCCTTTTGGGCTTGGGTGTAAGTTTAAGCATTGTAGCTCAAATTGGTCTGGATGGTCTCCCAGTTATTATCATTTGCATTCTTGGTGGATTCTGTACCATGTTAGCACTTTCACGTTTTATAAACATACCTTCACGCTTGGGTACCCTTATCGCTGTTGGAACGTGCATTTGCGGGGTGAGTGCTGTTGTTGCCACTTCACAATGCATTAAAGCAAAAGATGATGAAATTAGTTACGCTGTTATCTGTGTTACTATTTATGGGTTATTAGGTCTTATTTTCTATCCTTTCTTTGCCCATTGGCTTTTTCATGGTGATACGGATGCGATTGGCATCTTCTTAGGTACCGCGATACATGATACTTCTCAAGTTGTGGGGGCTGGATTAATTTACTCTGAGTACTATTTTTCGGAGGAAACCTTAAATATAGCAACAATAACAAAGTTACTGC
Source organism: Verrucomicrobia bacterium Opi.OSU.00C (assembly GCA_002922725.1). Classification (GTDB taxonomy): domain Bacteria; phylum Verrucomicrobiota; class Verrucomicrobiia; order Opitutales; family PNEW01; genus PNEW01. The sequence continues at coordinate 21,350 of PNEW01000024.1, forward strand.
GAAATCTTTTTTTGGTTATTATCATTCCACTAATTGCTATATTTTATTCCCGATTCAAAAATGCTGACAGGTCATATGCTAAGGGACCTCGTTGGTTTCAAATGATTCCTATATTTGTTGTCGCTTTTATCTGTTTAGCCATTGTTCGTTCTGTTGGTGATATTGGAGAAAAACCTTTTTTTGTTCTCGATCCTGAAACATGGGTAAAATTTTTAAACAATGTAAAAACTATTTCGTTTTATTGTATAACCTTAGCTATGGCCTCACTTGGATTGAGTACCAATATAGGTAAAATAAAGGATCTTGGGGTAACACCTATTTGCGTAGGTCTCGTCATCTCGTTAGCTATTAGTTTACTCAGCTACCTCGGTATTCACTTTATTGTTTCCTAATGAGGTTCTTGAGTCAAAAAATCAAGATATTAGAAGGACAGAAAGTTGGGATTTATGGATTTCCTTTGAAACATCTCCGAACAGCTGAACCTTTTGGTGTTTTATCCTTTATAATTTAATGAAGAAAAGGATACCGGTTGAACAGCCGAATATAAAAGTTATTTCGATCGCACTTTTCCTCAGTTTACTCTGGGGGGGGAATTCAGTGGCGCTCAAAACTTCTCTCGCAGATTTACCGCCATTTATAGT
>PNEW01000025.1 GCA_002922725.1 Verrucomicrobia bacterium Opi.OSU.00C
ATAAGAGACAGGGTGAATTTTAAGACAAGCGTAGCTTGCTCTTATGGAGACAACCTTGTCCATAGGTGGCGTAAATACCTTAGATGATAAAGAGTAGGTTTCACCTCTTCGCCGTACAGACTTTATGTGTATATAATGTCGGTGGCTTCGATTTAAAAAGATCTTACCGATTATTTCTAGAGTCCCAGAATTGGTTCCACTAACTTTTTATTTGTCTTCGTGAATTACGAATTTTGACGATATGTTGTAACTTTATGTTTTCGCTTTCAGAGTCAGCGTTTGTTTATTATCAAGCCCTGCAACGACGTCAAAAGTTTTTTCCTTAGGTTGTCCATCTTTAGGTATATAATGAACATTAGGGGAGAAGTAAGCATATAAAGCAGTATTTCTTGAAAAGGGGGAGGTATTGGGGTTTGAGCCATGCATAACAAGGCTATGAAAAAGCAAAATACTCCCCGCTGATAAGGGAACCTCTGTTTGCCCGGATAAATCTACACCATCAAGAAGTTTCCTTACTTCCAGACCACTGACAAGGCGACCATCGACCGGTGTGCTTTCTTCCATTTTTAGTCCCCATTTATGACTACCAGGTACAACTTTAAAACAACTATTAGTGGTGTTGGCGTCATCAATTGCGATGCTTACAGTAACCAGTCTTGGTGGATCCATTGGCCAATAGGCAGAATCCTGATGAAATTCGTGCCCTGATCCATGAAATGCGGGCTTAAGCATCAAGGTGCTTCTAAAAAGAAGCAAGTCAGGTCCGATTAAATTTTGCACGACTTCAATGAGTTGTGGATGCTTTGCAAGCCTGTTGAAAATAGGTGAATGAATTCGTGTATTTTCAATTTTTCTCAATAATGGTGTTCCATTATTACAATTTATTCCTCTAGCGTTTGGTTCGCGTTGGAAATCAATGGACCGTTGATCGCCTTTCCTTTCAAATTCCAGGGCGAGGGTATGTAATCGATTTATTTCATCTCTGCACTCAGCAATTTCCTCCAAGCTAATCAGATTTTCCATAACGATATAACCTTGGTCTTCAAAAGTTGATAGTTGTTCGTTCTTTATGCGCATGAGCTTTTATAGCTTAAAAAATTTGATAATTATCATTTCGGTTGAAAAAGAGAAAACCATAAAAAGAGGAAATGTCACAAAAAAAGAATTTATAACTCTTAAATTTAAGAGTAAGAAGTATTAACCACGAGATTACTTTATCCATCCCTTGTGCCTTCGTGGTAAATCTTGATAAAATCTTAATTCTACCTTCATGAATTTATGGTTAAAATATATTTCATTTACAATATTGTCTTTATTATTACATAGTGTCGGTTTTCATCCGTAGAATATAATTAGAACTGGCACAACATAATTTTTGTTTACACGCATGACGCCATTTTCACTTTTGACTTTTTAATAAAAAACTAAGGTATATTATTTATTATGATACGGATCAATAAAAGTATAGATTTAATGGAACAAGGCGAACCCGCCTATGTCACGATGGTGATGAGCGAGCTTTCATATGATGTAGGTAAGGAATGGGCAAAGACTTGGGCAGATATCCTATGGATAGATTTTGAATACATGATCTATGACTTAGTCGGCCTTTCGAAATTTATGCGTGGTCTTAAAGACGGTGGACCCACGGCCAGTGGCCATGCTACACCAGTAGTTGTTGTATCTCCACCAATGCATTGTAGAAATCCCGAGGAGGTTTATAGTAATGGATGGCAGATAAGAGCACTACTTATGACTGGTATTCACGGGTTTATTTATCCTCAAGCGCAGGAACCTGAGGCAGTCAAAGCCTATGTAGCTACGACCCGATTTGCCTCTCAGACAATAGGGCGTGAAAGAGGTTTACCTGAAGGTTATCGTGGCCATGGCGGGGAGAGAATCGCAGCTGAGGTCTGGGGGATTAGTCCTCAGGAATATGTTGTTAAAGCAGACCCTTGGCCTTTGAATCCTGACGGTGAACTTTTATTAGGTCTTAAGATCGAGGATCAGCAGGGGTTAGATAATGCCAATGCTATCGCGAGTACACCTGGAATAAATCTTGCGATTGCAGGAATGGGAGACATGGCGATGTCATTGGGTTATCAAAAAATCCCACCTTGGCCATTTCCACCTGATATGGTTAACGCTTGGAATACTGTTCAATCAGCTTGTGATAATGCAGGTATTCCCCTGCATACTGGTTGGCCTGAACCGTCTATAACTGAAGATCAATTACCAAAGACTGATGAAGAGATAATGAAATTCCTTATTGAGGATAATAATGCGAAGATAATAAGGGTCTCTGAAGAATTAACGGCAATAGGAAGAAGAGTTACAGGACGGAAGATGCCGGTGTAATAAACACAAATTATTGGATATAGATTTTAAAACTTAATTTTTTCTTGGATAACCGATGGCTGCTGGCCAAATATCGATGATACGCTCACCTTCAAAAACAAGCATATCCTGATGGAGAGAGCAGGTCATACAGCAGTGACTAGGGATCATATGAATAAAGTCACCGACTTTAAATTTGTGTCCAGGAAAGTTAACGGTGGTATGTTCTTCAGATCCGAAGGTTGGTATTTCTGCCAGGGGGTAATCACGCAGTTTTGGTGGACCCATTTCATGACCGATCGATTTACAACCAGCATTTAAAACTAGGTTGTTTTCACTTACACTTATAACGTTAGCGAGCACGGTAAGGGCAACATCAAATTGATCGCCAATTCTTTCCTTATAAGACCAGTCCATTGTTACATAGCTTCCGATCTGAAGTTCAGAGACGTCTTCGAGCTTACCAGTAGCACGAAAAGAACCCGTGCCTGCACCAGATATGATACGACATTCGTGTCCCGCTATTTCAAGTTGTTTTTTAGTATTAATCGCTTTTTGCATCGAGCTTATAGCTACTGATTCCCTTTCATCTGTATCGAGGATACCAACCGCGTGTCCTTCGTAAGCTTGAAGACCATCAAATCGTATCCCTTCAAGTAATGAAATCTGTTTAGCAAGGTTAACAACAGCTTCGCCAGGTGCAATACCACAGCGACCCATACCGATATCAACCTCGATCAAAACACCAATTTCAAGGCCGTGGATTTTGGCCACTTCAGCCATTGCTTTGGCATTTTCAATATTGTCAATCGCTACACGAAGGTTAGCTCGCTTAGCTAGTTCAATTAACAAATTAATGCTCGTTGCGTTGACGACTTGATTTGCAATCAGGATATCTTCGATACCTCCATCAACTAAAGCGATTGCTTCAAATATTGTGGCTGCGGTCATACCAGCACAGCCACCCGCTGCTAATTGCTTGTGGGCTAATGCGACGCGTTTATGGTTTTTAAAATGTGGTCTGAGTCGGACTTGCTTGTTTTCGACAAACGATGCTGCACGTTCAATATTTTGTTGCGCAATCGGCCAGTCAAGGATCAGTGCCGGGGTGAGGAGATCGTAGAGATAAGGGGACATATCAATTGTAGGTTGTTAGAGATAGCCACATAAAGGACAAAAATAACAAGGGCAAATTTTTATCCTGTAGAGTTTATTAACTCAAGCAATATTCTATTGGCTTCACAATCGTTAATTATGTCGATTTAATATTTTAATTAGATTCTATGAGATGTGTTTTTAGATATTGTGGGTTATTTTTGATAGCGGGCTGTCTTTATTTAGGGTGTTTGTATTTTTGGAGTTATATTTTATTGCCTGAACTGGAGGAAGAACCCATTCACTATAGCCAAGAGGAAATCGAGTACACAAAAACATTAAGAGACGTTAGTTTTAAGGAGGAAGATCAGTATCAGATTCAACAGGATGTCAACTACAGTGAGGGTGGATCCAGCGAGTGGTATCCCAAGGGTGAATCACCCCTCCTGGCCGAACTGGTAGAGGAGGGAAAACTGCCACCGGTTGCCGAGCGCGTGGGGTCAGAGCCAGTAGTGATAGAAGGCGTAGACGGAATTGGCAATTACGGTGGTACCTGGTTTCGTGTTTCTGGGTCTCAGGCTAATATAGATCTCATATATAATTTTCTGTCTGGTTCTACTCTCGTTCGCTGGTCACCTCTCGGTTATCCGATCGTGCCTCATGTCTGCAAGGGATGGAAGTCCAGCCCTGACTTGAAGGAATGGACACTCTATTTACGCAAAGGTATGAAGTGGTCTGATGGTTATCCTTTCACTGCGGATGATATTCTCTACTGGTACAATGAGGAAGTATTGCGTGATTATATCGAGGATTCTGGACGGGCAAGTTGGATGATCGTGGGTGGAGAACAGGGGAAAATTGTCAAAATAGACGATCACACGGTTAAATTTATTTTTCCAAAACCCTACGGTGTGTTTCTCGAACACCTGGGACGAGCCTGGTGGTTTTGTTCGCCACGCCATTACATGGAAAAGTATCACCCAGTTCTCGGTGACGACGAACTTATTGAAAAAACCATGAAGGCGAGAAGGATGCCTTCACGCAAGAGTTTATATGTATTACTAGCGAAGTGGTCTAACCCGGAGCATCCACGACTCTGGCCATGGGTCTATCGCAATTATAAAGCGAATCCTCCCCAAGTTTTTGTGCGCAATCCCTACTACTGGGGGGTCGATTCCTCGGGTAACCAGCTTCCCTATATAGACAGAATGCATATCGAGATAAAAAACCAGCGGATCATTCCCATCGCAGCTGCGAGCGGAGATATCACTTTTACCATTTATGTCATGGATTTATATTACACCTTGCTCATGGAGGAACGAGAAGCGGGTGGATATGAAGTTTACCACTGGTTTCCAGCTACACGCTCGCGCTATTTGATTAACCCGAATTTTAATTATTATGTCGATCCCGATAAACCAGTGACGCAATTAAAGTATGATCTTATCAATGATAAACGTTTCCGCCAGGCACTTTCCCTCGCGATCAATCGACGACAAATAATCGATATTGTATACACATAAAGTCTGTACGGCGAAGAGGTGAAACCTACTCTTTATCATCTAAGGTATTTACGCCACCTATGGACAAGGTTGTCTCCATAAGAGCAAGCTACGCTTGTCTTAAAATTCACCTTGCTAATATTCGTGAAAAGCAGGCTTTTTTACAGGCTGTTTGGTTTGACACAAGTTTCAACGGGAGACAAACCTACAACAACTCAAAATGATAAGGATAACGTAGTTTATAAATTGTTATAATATAACTAGTCTCAATGAAACTAGCTTTCAAACACTGCGCTATTATTATTTTCACCGGTTGTGGTATTTTATGTATTATATATTTTTGGGGTGCACTGTTAAAACCGGAATTATTAAGCGACCCCATATACTATAATACAGAAGTCATCGAAACCACAAAAATCTTGAGGGATATCAGTTTCAGTGATGATGATCTTTATAAAGTACAGCATAATGTAGACTACAGTGAAGGAGAATACGGTCGATGGTACCCGAAAGGTGAGTCTCCTATTCTCGCTGAACTTGTAAAAGAAGGAAAACTGCCTCCGGTCGCCGATCGGGTTGGACCCGAACCAGTAGTTATCCAAGGGACCGACGGTCTCGGTAATTATGGTGGCACTTGGAATATAGTGTCAAATAGTCCGGCAATATTTGATGCATCTCACCATTGGATGGGAGGGGCAACACTAGTTCGCTGGTCACCGCTGGGCTATCCCATGGTCCCTCATATTGCTAAAGGTTGGGAATCATCTGCCGATAAAAAAGAATGGACTTTTTACCTACGCAAGGGAATGAAATGGTCTGACGGAAACCCTTTTACAGTGGATGATATTATTTACTGGTGGGAGTATGAGGTAAAACATGAATTAGTAGCTACTCCTCAATCGATGAGGGTGAAAGGATATCGTGGTGAAATAATAAAAGTTGATCCTCACACCGTTAAATTTGTTTTCCCGCACTCTCATGGGCTCTTTTTGGAACGCCTCACTGCTGATCTTGATGTTTATTCACCTCGTCATTACCTAGAAAAATATCATCCCATATTTGGAAACGATGTACTTATCGCTGCGAGAATGAAATTAGAAAAAACACCTACAAAAAAAGCTCTATACGTTTCCTTAAAACGTCTTAACAATCCTGACCACCCTCGTATCTGGCCTTGGATATATCGAACTTATAAACCTAATCCGCCACAGGTATATGTACGCAACCCCTATTATTGGGCTGTTGATACAGATGGTAATCAACTTCCCTATATCAACCGTTATTCGGTCGAAGCTAAATCACATAATTTAGTTCCTATCGCTGCAGCGAATGGGGCTATTACTATGCAGCCATTTAATATCTATATACAATTTTATACCTACCTCATGGCTCAACGTGAAGTTGGAGATTATGAAGTTTATCATTGGTATAATTCCGGTGCAAGCGATTGGACAATTCGTCCCAACTTAAATAAGCATATAAATCCGAAAGATCCAAGAACTGAAAAAAAATGGATTCTACTCAATGATGTACGATTCCGAAAAGCGCTTTCTCTTGCTATTAATCGACAACAAATAATTGATGCCGTCTTTAGTGGATTCGGAGAACCTGCGCAGGCAACACCAGGTAAGGAATCACCCTTTTATTATGAAAAATTAAGGAATAACTACATCAAATATGACCCCGACCGTGCCAATGAACTACTTGATGAGCTAGGTCTCATCGGTCGCGATACAGAAGGATACCGAACCTTTGATGATGGAACCCGCATGGTATGGTATTTGGATCTAATCCCCAATAGCCTCGGCCCCTCACCTTTTGTCGTTGAAGATTGGAAAAGCGTAGGTCTTAACACAATAGAAAGAATGCATTCCTACAATTCTATCCAAGGTGCCTCCCGCACTAATGATTTTAGCGTTGGTGCCTTAGGTGGGAGTTTTCATCCTCTAGCAGGTCCGTGGTACTATGTTCCCGGTACTTATTCAGCTGCTGGTTATCACCAATGGTATAGTTCCGGGGGATTATTTGACAATCCCAAGGCTTTAAAACGCGGATCCATTGAGCCCCCATTAAATCACCCTCTACGACGATCGATGGAATTACATGATGCAGCATCTGGTGCACTGACACTTAATGAACAAATAGACATTTGGAGAAAAAGTCAGGATATCGCAGTAGATAATCTTTGGTCTATTAATATAGCCTCTTCTCCGCCCAAATTGGTCATCGTTAAGAATGGCCTTAAAAACGTACCGCGTAAATCGCTTTATGGATTTACTTATAAGAGCCCTTCGAGTGGTGGACTTGAAGCTTTTTATTTTGAACACAGTGACGACTCTCCTGATCTGATAACGCAAATAAAACGTGAAATAGTGGAAGTTACTGCCCAACCAAATGCCCTCGACGCTCTTAATTTTAAAGGAGAGGAAGGGAATTCCCTTAAGCGTATAATCCGTCATCTCTTATTGGGGATTTTTTTGGTCGGAATCATTCTTCTAGGACTCAAACATCCGTACATTGGACGCCGGTTCATTATCATGGTACCTACCCTACTGATCATATCACTTATTACTTTCATTATTATTCAATTGCCACCATCAAATTATGTTGAATTAAAGATTATACAAGCTGAGTTGAGAGATGATAATTATGCAAAAATAGAAGCTGAACAATTGCGAGAGATTTTCCCTCTCGATAAACCATTCATTACACAGTACGCTCATTGGCTTGGTCTTCCCTGGTTCCTTTCTTTCAAGACCGAAGATCAGGGTCTACTTCAAGGACACTTAGGGTTTTCCATGCAGAGTCGGACTCCGGTTAACGAGGTCGTTGGAGACCGCATCCTTCTCACCTTCTTAATTTCCTTAGGTTCGGTCCTTTTTACCTGGGCTGTTGCTCTACCTATTGGAGTCTACTCAGCTGTGCGGCAATATTCAATCGGTGATTACTTTTTTACTTTTATAGGCTTTATCGGGATGTGTGTTCCCAGTTTTCTTCTTGCCCTCTTAATTATGTATTGGGGTAATATTTATTTTGGGATTAGTATGACTGGCTTGCTTTCACCCGAGTTCGCAAGTCAACCGGGATGGACCTGGGCCAAGGTTGCGGATCTCATGAAACACATCTGGGTCCCCGTTGTCGTTCTCGGAGTTACCGGTACCGCAAGCATGATCCGGGTAATGCGTGGGAACCTACTCGATGAGTTGAAAAAGCCCTATGTTGTGACCGCAGTGGCAAAAGGATTACGTCCCATCAAAGTCCTTCTAAAATATCCTGTACGCATCGCACTCAATCCATTTATATCAAGCATTGGAGCCCTATTCCCTCAATTGGTTTCTGGCGGTGCGATCGTTGCTATGGTCTTAAGCCTACCTACGGTCGGCCCCATGATGCTCGAAGCTCTCATGACCCAGGACTTATCTCTCGCTGGATCAATGCTCATGGTATTAAGCCTCATCGGTGTGTTTGGTACACTTGTCAGTGATTTACTCCTTATGTGGCTCGATCCAAGAATTAGAATGGAAGAGGGAACTCGGTAAACTAATCTTCACATTCAATAAAAAGCAAAAAATGGATAATCCTAAAACCACATAATACAAACAGTTTTTATTTATACCCATTATAATATTTACTTACTAACTTTTCACGTTTATATTCTTTTTATAAAAAAACCATGAACTTAAAATTATGCTAACTGAACAACAACTTACTTATTTTAACACTTTTGGTTTCATAACGTTGCGAGGACTTTTTAGTGTCGATGAAATAAAAATCTTTAACGAAGAATTTCAGTTAAAGTTAGAATCGACATTGCGATTCACTGGGCCTCAGAATGAACAACCAAAATACTGCAGCTGGTCCAACTTGACAGTCGAGACACCTGTACTATCTAAACTCCCCAAAGATCCCAGGATTTTAAGTATCGCCGAACAGATACTTGGAGAGGACTGTTTCCTCATTTCATGTAATGCCGGCAGCTATGTCAATGATACTAGGTGGCATCCCGATTGCAGTAATTTCCATCATCATTCTATTAAGTTCCCCATCTACTTGCAACCGCTTGACGGGAACAACGGTGCCTTACGCCTCATTCCTGGATCCCACAAGAAGTCATTTCATGATGCCGTATCAAAATTTAACCCACCAGGTTATGATGATGAATCTATGCGTAAAGGGGACTCGATTAGAGACGTCCCCACTCATGCCTGTAAAGTAGAAGCTGGAGATGTTATTATCTTTGATGCTCATTGCTGGCATGCCTCATGGGGAGGAAAGACAGATCGTCGAATGCTTTCGCCTATTTATATAAAGACCCCAAAAACGCCTGAAGAAGAGGACGCGATATATGAAAATGTAAAGCTTGCTCACGCCGTACGTCAAAATCTAGCTAAAAACACCTACGCAGAACGACAACCGGAATACCCACTAGAATGGTTGGAAAATGCAGAGAGTGACCCTGTTCGTCAACGTTGGATCAATTCACTCCATAAATGGGGCTATATTGAAAGCTTTCAGGAAGCTCAGACATCTTGAAAAATTTCAATTGTTAAATCTAAAATACATTGGTGTTCCCAAGCTTCACCTATCTTTAGGGTATAATTAAGTTTTTCTTAGAAAGGATTATGGAGTAAGTTTATATACCGGGAAGTAGGGTATACATATGGTGGATGCAATGCTGCTTATTGGACAAAGTAGATTTACTTTGGCAATATAGGATATATTATAATTCAACCCGATATAGATTAACTTGCATACTATATCGATTATTCTACATGATGTATCTATACCTAAAAATGAATTAATTCTCTACTATTCCCAACCTGTAATCAAAAATTGAAAACTAACAACGCTCTTTTTCATCGCGACCTTAATAAAAAATATTCTGTTATGGTACGTGGCGAAGGGATTTATCTCTTCGACGAAGACGGTAAACGCTACATAGATGGTTGTGCTGGAGCGGGGAATGTAACACTCGGACATGGGCGACAACGCATCGCGGAAGTGATGAAGGATCAGGCTGAGACAATGGCCTTTTGCTTTTCTACGAACTTTACGAATAATCTGGCCCTTGAATTATCTTCTCGCATCGCAGACCTTGCACCCGGTGATCTCAATCACGTCTACTTCGTATCTGGTGGATCAGAGGGAAATGAGAGCGCTTTCAAGATATGTCGTCAGTACCATTTACAGCGCGGCAATAGTCAGAAGCAACTCATCATTTCACGATGGAAGGCTTATCACGGAGCAACGTTAGGAGCAATGGCCGCCTCTGGCATGCCTTTACTAAAAAATCAATTTACCCCTTGGTTTCCCAATTTTCCTAAAATATCACCCTGCTACCCCTATCGATGCAAATTTGCTGGGTGTGAAGGCAATTGCAACCTAAGTTGTGCTCGTCAATTAGAGCAGGCAATCATTCAGGCTGGGCCTGAAAATGTCGCCGCCTTCATCGCCGAGCCAGTTAATTCAGCTGGCATTGCTGTAGGAATACCTGGTGATAATTACTTAAATGAAATACGGGAGATCTGTGATAAGTATGATGTCCTTTTCATCGCCGACGAAGTTATTACCGGTTTTGGCCGAACAGGAAAATACTTCGCAGTTGAACATTGGAATGTGGTACCGGATATCATTGTTTTTGGTAAAGGTGCAAGCAGTGGCTACAGCCCTCTTGGTGGTGTACTTATGCGGGATAAAATTTATGATAGCTTTCGCGAATCTTGCGAAATTTTTGCCCACGTATTTACCTACGTTGATAATCCCGTAGCGATGCGTATCGGGTTAGAAGTATTGGCGATCATTGAAGAAGAAAAAATACTCGATGAAGTGAGCAATAAGGAAACTTATTTTTTAGAGAAAACAGAATCACTTAAAAAATACTCTATCGTCGGTGATATTCGGGCCAAGGGAATGTTGTGGGGGATCGAGCTAGTGAAGAATTATAAAACTAAAGAACCCTTTCCCGCTGAACTGAAAGTTGGTCAGCAGATAGCCGATTATGCTTTTAAGAATGGCCTTTCCATAACTGCCGGCCAAGGATCCTTAGATTGGGTCGACGGTGATGATATCCGACTCAGTCCTCCCCTCACCACAACCTATAAACAGATCGATGAAATCATTGCCATTATTGATAAAGGAATAATGAAGGTTCAGCTTTGATTAGAAACCATGAAAATTATGGTAACCGGCGGGAGTGGCTTGATTGGCAGTTATCTACTACGTGAATTTAAACGCTACGGTTACACCTTATCCTCTTACTGTCGCTCCAAACCAATTGAAAATTATGCCGAATGGATCGAGGGTGATATTAAAGACAGCGATCGACTCAAGGCCGCATGCGAAGGACACGATGCAATCATTCACCTCGCTGCAGTAGCAGGATCTGGACGTGCGACAACTGAAGAGCTGCTGAATCTAAATGTTATGGGAACGGTGAACGTACTTGAAGTAGCAGTTGACATTGGTATAAAAAGATTTGTCTTTGCCTCTTCCGGTGCAGCAACTGGATTTTCCTTTCAGTCAAATGAGATCATTCCTGAATACCTGCCTCTTGATGAAGAGCACCCCTGCACGCCACAAGACGAATACGGAATGAGTAAACTGCTAGGGGAACAAGCGTGTAAACATTACTCTAGTCGCTATGGACTACAAACCATTTGCCTGCGTATCAATCATAATTGGTGTCTTGATCGTAAAGGTACCAATATCGCTGTTCAGACAGGTTGGGCAAAAGGACTTACGGTTGATAAATTATGGCAGAATCGTTATAGGAAAGTTATTGAAAACCCCGAAGGTGATTGGCCTCAACCGGGACCACCCTCCCCACGCAATTTACTTTGGGCAGTCACCGATATAAGGGATACCATTCAAGCCTTCCACCTCGCAATTGAAAATACAGATATTTTACATGAAGTTTTTCAAATCAACGCCGACGATACCTGTAGCACCACGGAAACGCACCGACTCATCGCTCAATATTTCCCCCATGTGCCAATCAGACATTCATTTAAAAATTATGAAACCTTAATCTCTCACTCCAAAGCAAAACGAATCCTCGGTTATCGACCTCAACACACCTGGCGTGACAGTGATTTTATACATTGGCTAAAAAACTATAACTCTAAAGTCTAAAATTGATAGCAAACCTTTACTTTATTTTTAAAATTTTAACTTTATATGGAAATCGATAATTCTTACGAAGTTCTGGTCTACGGGGGTACAGTAGCGGGAATTACAGCTGCTCTAGCAGCGGCACGATCTGGACGCAAAACCATCCTTATCGAACGCAGTAATCACTTCGGTGGAATGGTTGCCTCTGGTCTAGGCCTTGTTGATTCGCTACGGGAAAATGCTTTTGGCGGCATACATACAGAATTCCTTTCGGAAATACGTAATTTTTATGAGGCCCAATACGGGCCCGATTCAGACCAATACAACTTGACTCTTGGAGGACGTTTTATGGAACCGTCTACTTCCGAAAAAATCTTAGATGAGATGATTGCTGTAGAAGCCAATCTTCAGGCATTCAAACAACTAGAGCTGATCGAGGTAATAAAGGAAGATAATATTGTCATCAGTTCACGTTATCAAGATCGAGTGAATAAAAATACAATTTTAATTCAACATAAAGCATCCATCGATGGTACCTATGAAGGGGATTTTGCGGCGGCGGCAGGAGTAAACTATCGCGTTGGACGTGAAGGTCAAAAAGAATTTGATGAGAAATATGCCGGCATTATTTATCACGATTGGCGCCAAAACCATCAGGAATTACACCCGTTAAGCACAGGTGAACCGAGCGAACTGATTCAAGCTTTTTTGCTTTCGTCTTACTTTGACTGATGACCCTAGGAAACGCGTGTCTATTGTTAAACCTGATTCATATAATGATTACTACCCCATCTACAAAGGAATACTTACTGATTTCCAAACAGGAAGGGCACGCTGTCTTGCTGAAATCCTTTGGCTCAATCCACTTTCGAATAGAAAATACTGCGTCAACGGACACATCGAAGCCTTAACTAGTATTGATCTCGCAACATTCTGCAGTGACTGGCCAGATGGTAACTGGGAAACCCGAGATAAATTGTATAAGCAATACAAAGATTATACACTGGGTTTACTGTACTTTCTACAAAATGATCCGGCTGTTGCACGTGTACCACAAACAGAGGTTTCACGTTTCGGTTTACCTGCCGATGAATACGAGGATAATGAACATTTTCCTTGGCAACTCTATGTGCGTCAGGGTCGTCGAATCCAAGGGGGTTACACGATGACCGAACATGATTCCATACCACCGGAAGGACGTGTCCGTCCGCATATTCATAAGGATACAATCGGTATCTGCGAACATAGTTTTGATAGCCACGCCTGCCGTAATCGTGATGATGAAGGTGCAATTGTTGAGACTAGTGACGGTTTCCAACTACTTGAAGGGACGATCTGGTTTCGTAATCGATTGAAATCACCAAACCGACCAGCTACAATCCCTTACCAGGCCATCGTTCCTGAAAAAATAGATGGCCTTCTTGTTACCGCTTCTCTTTCTTCCACGAATGTTGCCTTTTCAGCCTTACGTATGGAGCCTGTTTGGATGGCAATTGGCCAAGCTGCTGGATATGCCGCCTCGATGTCAGTTGTAAAAGATAGTGATCTGAGGAATATTAATGTGCAAGAACTACAGACCACTCTGGTCCAACAAGGACAAGTGCTTGTTTATTTTGACAAACTCGCCATTGACAATCCCAACTTTTCACAAATCCAATTCCAAGCGATCGCCGATAATCACCCCGATTACGATCTATCGAATCTAAAATAACGTACCTTGTGAAAACAAGGTAACATCCACAAAATTACAAAAAACCCAACTAGATCATAATAGCTCCTTAATTTATCTGATATGACTCTAGTTACATTTTTCTCAATCTTCACGTTTCTACAGTTCATTTTCTTTCTCTTCTTTTAAGCTTGAAGAGGAGAGAGGTGTTTTAATTTGTAATCATTAGTATTAATTCTAAAAATATTTAGGGAGGATGAAAAAAGATAAAACCGAGATAAATCGAGAGAAGGTATTGTATTCTAGGGATAAGATAAACTTACCCACTTCGAGGAGAAGTTTTATTAAAAAAGGCTTATGGGCTACACTGAGCGGGACGATTGGATCTAAATTTTTGTTGTCGCCTAAAATCCAGGCAATGATGACATCTCATACCTTTGCTGATACACCGGAAACTAAACCCTTGATGGCGAAACATCCAGGACTAACCATTTTAAATAATAGACCATGGAACGCGGAAACACCTGCTCACCTTTTAGACGATCAAATAACACCCGCTGATAAATTATTCGTCAGATGTAATGGGCTCGTCCCAAAAAATGTTGACGCCAATAACTGGACCTTGACGATCGATGGTGAATCGGTAAAAAATAAAAAAATCCTAACTTTAAAAGATTTAAAATCAAATTTTGAGCATTACACTTATCAATTAACATTAGAATGTGCAGGAAACGGACGTAACGAATTCAACCCTCCGGCTAAAGGCAATCAATGGACGACCGGAGCGGTGGGTTGTCCCAAGTGGACAGGAGTGAGATTAAGAGATGTATTGGAGTATGCGGGCATAAAAGACGATGCCGTTTATATTGGTTATCACAGCAAGGACACTCATTTGAGCGGTGACCCAAATAAAGATCCCATCTCACGCGGGGTACCAATGTCTAAAGCACTAGAAGATGAATCACTAATAGCCTGGGCTATGAACGGTGAGGACTTGCCGCTTTTAAACGGTTATCCCTTGCGATTGGTTTTTGGTGGCTGGCCCGGATCAACATCAGGGAAATGGTTGGAACGCATAGTTATTAGAAACAAGGTTCATGATGGCACTAAAATGGGTGGCTATTCCTACCGCATACCACGATATCCGGTAGCGCCCGGTACTGTAGTAGCAAAAGAAAATATGCGTATCATTGAATCGATGCCGGTTAAATCACTTATTACCTATCCCCGATCAGGTTCGATTATCAATAAAGATGAAGCATTAATTGTAAGAGGACATGCCTGGGCTGGAGACCGTGAAGTAGCATCCATGCATCTGTCTATAGACTTTGGCGCTACCTGGCAGGATTGTGCTTTAAAGTCTCCGCTTAACCGTTTCGCTTGGCAACACTTTAATATTGAAATAACGCCAAAACATAAAGGGTACTATGAAGTTTGGTCGAGAGCAACTGATAGTAAAGGGGTTATGCAACCGGTGGTCTTGCCTGGATGGAACCCAAAAGGCTATCTGAACAATGCCTGTCGCAGAATTGCGCTCAGAGTTGTAGACCCTAAGATTACTACGAGTCCACCTCCAACATGATAAGTTCTATTTTGATTTGAGCGAACGATGTATAAAACCAGATCCTTGGTCGGTTTATTAATTATTACAGCGATAATTTTATCGATCTGTGTTTATTTTTATAATTTTGATCACCTACATCTCCTTAAAAAAAATGGTTTAAATGACTCATTAATGACGGGGAAAAAGGAATCGGAAGTAAAGATAACCAATTCTTCATCGATGAAAAATACGGAAATAAAGATTGATGACGCTAGCGGTTTTATCATCGATACAGGTTTCGAAGAAGTGAGGGCGAATTGCCTGGGGTGCCACTCATCCCTTCTTATAACTCAGAACCGGGCAACTCGTGATGGATGGTTAAGTACCATCCGCTGGATGCAGGAAACTCAGAATTTTTGGGAACTGGGTGATAATGAAACTATTATTCTGGATTACCTAGCTAGAAATTATTCACTCCCAAAAGGTATTGGGAGAAGGGCAAACTTGAAAAATGTTCAGTGGGCTTCTTTCGAAAAGAAGCCTTTGAACTACAGATTGAGGGAAGAATAAACACGGATGGACACGGATATATTGATAAATTATAAGAGTAAAGTTTAGAAATTTAGAATTCAGGGAATCAGAAACAATGTCAAAAATGTTACAGCGCAGAATATGATTGTCCAAAAAGATACTTAGATTGATACAGAGTTCACAATACGATCTAAATTAGATGCCGTGTTTTACAAAATCTAATTCAATATCCACGTAATTCGTTGTTAATTTTATTTATTGTGCTTTTTAAATGGTTTCGTTTCGCTCAGGTAATGCCTTTTGTGGCGATCTCTTCATATAGATAATATTAAGTAGACGATATGAAAAAAGATAGTATGTCTTTCAGTGGTGGAGGTTGGGAAATCAAAAGGGATACAAAAGACCTCAAGTGCTGTCCGATCATCGACGCACACTATCACATCTTTCCGAGACTCTGTTCGCAACAAAAAGGAATCGATCCAGACCTGCGTTTAAAACTTTTGCAGTACCATTCGCGCGAATGGAACAATTTTTGGCGTAAGGATAATGGCCTACACACTGATGAGCAATTCTTACGTTTTAATTCTAATAATCTAGCCGACATGCCCAAAGTAAATTTCCGCCTCACAAAATTTGGGCAGGCGGAAATCACGGTAAATGACGTGAATTACACTATGCAACTCTATCCACCCACGCTTGTAGATAATGATGCGCCACCAGAAAGGATGGTTGCGGAAATGAATATTGCAGGTGTGGACATAGGTGTACTCCAATGCGATCACATCTATGGCGACCTCAATAAATACTTTGCGGAAGCAAGAAGACAGTACCCAGGTCGATTTATTGGACTAGCACAAATCTGGGAACCGGAAGCTGACAAAACCGAACGACTAAAAATACTGGAACAAGGAATTAACGAATATGGTAACAAAGGAATTTATTTCAGTGTCGAGCCTCTCTCTGCGATGCAATTGGATATCTCTCTCAATGATCTGAAATTTGATTCTCTCTGGAACCTCGTTCAACAATTAGAAATACCTGTATTCTGGTATATTGATGACCGCACCCATAATCGGATCGAGATGTTCAAAAGACGGATTGCCGAGCTCGACGAATGGACGCAAAGTCATCCCGATATTCCATCAGTCATTACACACGGCCTTGTTCCCGCTGCGATTATTCATGATATCGGTATCCCAGATGAACTCATTCAATTAATTCAACGATCAAATATGCTTGCGGAGATACTATTTCCCGCCAAGTGGGCGGTCTATCCCTATCCTGAAGGACAGACACAACTTAAACAAGTACGTGATGCCGTTGGTGCAGAAAAACTCATCTGGGGATCAGATAGTCCTCATGGTATGAGTGCATGGTGCACATATAGACAGTCCATAGAATTCATCCAGCTCCATTGTGCCTTCCTTACCCAAGATGAAAAAGATCTGATTCTCGGGCTCAATACCGCCAACCTATTTGGAATTGAAAATCCATTGCAAACTTTAGATTAAAAGATTTACTGACCTCTTTTAGAATCGCCATTCGATATTAGACATTTTAAGTGACTTATTAACTCAATACCCTGATTATTGTAACTGAAAATGAAGCCTAAACATCCTCCGCTCAAAGAAGTCCGTGAAACATTACGTGTTAAATGGTATAGATGCCCAGTTTCGAGAGAGCGACTGTTAGAATTGAGCCATCGTAAAGATCTATTAGGTTGGCTACAATCATTGGGACACCTTTTTCTTTTCGCTTGCACAGCGACACTAACCTATTTTTTTTTCAATCAGGGATATTATGTGTTGTTCCTGATTTCGCTTTTCCTACATGGGGTGGTCACAAGTTTTTTCGCCTTTCCGAACCATGAACTGGGGCATGGCACGGTCTTCAAAACAAAATGGCTCAACCGGTTCTTCCTTTGGATCTACTGTGTATTAGCTTTCCACAACCACCGTGATTATGCGATGAGTCATACTTACCATCATCGCTATACCCTGCATCCGGATGGAGATCGAGAAGTCGAATTGCCCAAGATTCCAACTTTTAAATTTCTTTACCTTTTACAATTGTTTACTTTCAATTTTAGTGGTGGATTTGAGTCATCAGGCCTTATTCCAATCATGAAACGGACTATCTGGACCGCCTTTGGGAAATTCCCATTCTCCTCCCCGTCCAATGAATGGATAGAAGCCCTCTATGAAGACTGTCCTAAAGAGCGCCGTAAATCTGTAAACAACGCTCGCGTAATCCTGCTCTTTCATTTAACTGTTCTCGTTGTGTCAATCGTTTTTGAACTTTGGCTACTGCCACTGTTATTTACTTTTTCCTATTTTATAGGGGGTATTTGGCGGTACTTATGCGGCGCACCCATGCACTGTGGTCTGCGCGATAATATACCAGATTTTCGTCTCTGTGTTCGATCCATTACCTTGGATCCACTTTCAGAGTTTCTCTACTGGCATATGAACTGGCATACTGAACATCACATGTACGCCGGCGTACCTTGTTACAACTTAAAAAAACTTTATCGTGAAATCGCCTCCGATATGCCTAGCCCCCGAACGATGATTGGAGCCTGGAAAGAGATGCGAAAAACCTATAAGCGACAACAAGAAGATCCAAGTTACCAATTCAATACCCTACTTCCAGAAACGGCCGGACGACTTCCATCAGAAGAACACGACTTATTAGGTGCATCCATTGGTGATATCGCTCCCGATGTATTATCTGCGAAGGAAATATAGAGTTAAAAATAGAAGATGTCAGCAAAGAGGGTAATTTACCTCAGAATCATTTTAAGGATAGATTACATATAATTATAAATCGAGTATCTGGAATTATTATATTTATTAAAAAAATTAGAAAAGGCTTCTACCCCATTAAAGAGTGAAATTTAGCTGGTTTCATCCCTATTGATTTTGGTTTCTTTTCAATCATACATTGCTTGTATTATGGGATCCATCATGTCAATTGATGTTAGCATCTGTGGGTTTTTAACTCGACCTACTGGCTTACAGTTATTGCCCTTATTATTAGTGTGATCATCACCTAGTTCTTCCCGGCAATTATCAGCTAAGGCTGTAAGCCTAGCTACTATTTCAGGTTTATCCTCAAACATATTCTGTTTTTCAGAAATATCTTTATTGAGGTCATAAAGCTCATTTCTCAGTAAATGCAACTTCCATTCTTCACTGCGAACGGCATGAAGAGTGTGGTCTCCTTTCCCATAATAGAAAAACGCCTTATGTGGACACCAAGCATCTTGTGTTCCTAGCATAAGTGAAGATATATCCTTACCATCTAAAATGTGGTCATTCGGAATAACTCCATTTGTAAGGTGTGCAAGCGTTGGCATCAAATCCATAGTTGTGACGATATCATTACAGGTTTTTCCAGCCGGGACATTCCCTGGCCAACGCATAATACACGGCTCTCGCATGCCGCCTTCCCAAGTTGTACCCTTGGTACCACGAAGAGGATAATTGCTTCCCCCATCCCTACCATTCGACCCATTATCTGAAGTGAAGATAACCAAAGTATTATCATCGATATCCATCCGTTTTAAAGTATCGAGTATACAACCTGTACTTTGGTCCATGTGCGTCACGGCCGCACCATAGACTCCGTTTTTTGAAGCCGTATTATAATTCATCGGCGTATGAATGGGGGTATGTACATACATATGAGGGAAGTAAATAAAGAATGGAGTATTATTTTCTGCATTCTCCTCAATAAATCTAATAGCTTCTGCCGTGTAACGATCCGTTAACGATGCTTGGTTCGGATCTATTTCTATAACTTCTTTATCCCTCATAAGAGGTAATGGTGGACAATGAAAACGTTTGTTGTGAGGATTATCCGGCAACATATCGTTGCTATAAGGCAGACCGAAATAGCTATCAAACCCATGACGGGAGGGCAGAAAGTCCGGCTGATCTCCAAGGTGCCACTTTCCTATCATTTTAGTCGCATAGCCAGCGTTCTTCAACATCTTTGAAAGTGTAAATTTATCGCTGTCCAAACCGATAGGATCTCCAGGTAGAAGTACTGCGAAGTCATAACCGGAATCAAGACCAATACGCTTGGGGTAACAACCGGTCATCAAAGCTGCCCGTGATGGAGAACAGACAGGTGAAGCAACATAGAAATCAGTGAAACACATCCCCTCAGCTGCCATTCGATCAAGCCGTGGTGTAACATTCACCTTCGAACCGTAACAAGTTAAATCTCCATAACCCAGATCATCAGCAAAGATAATTATAATATTAGGTGTGGTCATGGGTTAAAATCTACCAATTATAGCCTAATCGGCGATTGGTACTTCTAATTTTTAAAGTTTTGATTCTTTGACTTGGGATTTAGTGCACTAAATTCCATAGTTCCTCCTAAATACTTCCATTGATATTTTAGGTTCATCGACCGTCGTATGCCCTAAAGCATCTTTACCATACCAACGTTCATCAATGGGATTACTAGACGGTTGAAAACGGATATCAGCGCTGTAGCGATCACTATCTGTGACATTAAGTGTCGAACAATGCATTGTAAACATCGTAAAAATAACGATGTCACCCGCCTTAAAGTTGGTCGTCTGCCACTGACCACCATATTTTTCCGAATATTCACGTGGATCATGGGAAAACCAACCTTCTACTTTATCGCGATCGACGTCCATTTTTCCATAGCTTTCAACTAGTTTTTGTTTCCGTTCATTATGAGAACCAACATTCAAAACAAGTGTTCCAAGATCAGGTGTGAGATCACCAATAGGCAACCAGACGGTATGTAACCGCTCAGATCCTCTTCCCATATAGACGTTGTCAAAGTGCAACCCAGTATATTTATCAGGTCTGACTCTTCGCAACCACTTAAAGTCAAAAGTTAAAGCTGATTCTCCGAAAAATCTTTTGAAAAACTCAAATAGTCTTGGTGATTCAAATATTTTTTTGAATTCTTCTTCATAGGCAAGGTAATCCTTATTTATTTGAATACTACCTGCATTTGCTGATTCAATTTCTGTACGGAACTTTTCCTTTGCAACAAGCACATCTTCACGGTCAATAAAATTACGTAAAAGCAAATAACCATCTTCCCCGATCCGTGCATGGATCGCATCCATATTCTCCAACAGATCACTTGAATCCCTCAGCTCACCCACCTCTCCTGGAAAGTCCATCTCAGTTTTACATACGGTAATTTTCATTAGGCTTTCAGATAGGTTTTAAGGTTAATATACAAATGATTGTTCCGTATATATTTGGAGAGCTTGGTCCTAATATTCAATAATAAATATTGCAGGAATATTATCCAGAAAGTGACAATTTAAATACAAAATCAAGTGTTAAGTTTTAAGTTAGAGATAATAGATTATAAATAGTTCCACATTTCAAACTAGAACAATCATTAAATAAAATAAGAAAGTAAAACCCTGTAGATTCTGAGATATATACTATGTATTTCTATCTTAATTCACAGCCTTAATCTTACTGACGGCTAATATTTTGAAGACCTTGTTTCATTATGATAGTGGCTATTTTTTTCTTTATATTTTACAATGCTAATTCAAGACTCCAAATTTACTATAAAATACTGT
>PNEW01000026.1 GCA_002922725.1 Verrucomicrobia bacterium Opi.OSU.00C
AGATGTGTATAAGAGACAGGCTATACATCCTCCACATACAGATGCCATCGAACTAGAACCGTTAGATTCCATTATGTCAGATGTTAGACGAACCGTATAAGGAAAATCATCTTCAGAAGGGATGACAGGTAGCAATGACCTTTCAGCAAGTGCGCCATGGCCAATTTCTCGACGGCCCGGTCCTGAAAATCGTCCAGTTTCACCAACTGAATAGGGTGGAAAATTATAGTGTAAAATGAAAGATTTTGAGCTTGATCCCCCTGTCAACCCATCCATGTCTTGGGCATCTCCAGAAGTTCCTAAAGTTGCAATAACAATATTCTGAGTTTCACCTCTTTGGAAAAGGGCTGATCCATGGACACGGGGCAATATTCCTGCCTGGCATTCTATGTTACGTACTTCTTGTAGATTACGTCCATCAGCACGTTTGCCTTTTTTTAAAATATTTTCACGATAAACATTTTCTTGAAGAGTTTCAAAAGCGATACCTACCTGGTTTAGATTAAAGTTTTCCCCGTCTTCACTTTCTTGCAACTTCAAGATCGTTTCCTTCATGATTTTTTTGACCGCATCATCACGATTCTGTTTGTGGTCATTGAATACTGCGTCTGTTAAACGATCACCTATAAAATCTTGGATAAAAGCTAATAGTTCGGGACTGCATGTATGAAGATCAAATTCTTTTTTGGTTTTTCCTGCTGATGCATGCAATTTTTTTTGAGCATCAATTATTTTTTTAACGTTTTCATGTGCAAATTTAATCGCCTCCAGGAATCGTTCTTCTGATATCTGATCTGCACTACCTTCAATCATCATCATTTCATTTTCATTGCCGACATAAATGAGATCAAGTGAAGACTGAAATTGTTGTTCGTGAGACGGATTTACAATAAAATTCCCCTCTACTTCAGCGACCCGCACACACCCAATTGGGCCACCCCAGGGTATATCAGAGATTAATAGCGCTGCCGATGCTCCATTAACCATTAAAATATCTGAATCATTTATCAGATCAGTGGTTAGCAAAGTACCAATTATTTGAACTTCATTAAGGAATCCCTTGGGAAACAGAGGACGAAGTGGACGATCGCATAAGCGGGAGGTAAGGATCTCTTTCTCCGAAGGGCGTCCCTCTCGTTTAAAAAATCCACCAGGAAATCGTCCCGCCGCGGAAAATTTTTCTCTATAGTCGACAGTTAAAGGGAAAAAATCTTGGTCTGGAGAACGGAGTTCAGAAGCCGCTGTGGCAGCAACAAAGACTATGGTTTCTCCTAATTGGATAGTAATAGCCCCATTGGCTTGTTTTGCCAATGTGCCAGTTTGAAAAGTAATGTCGAGGTCATCGACTGTAACCGAATGTTTCTGTTTTAACATCTTATTCCTTTATTTCTCTTTACTTTAAATTCCGAGCTATAAGTCAGAATTTTGACTTTATTATTAAAATCTTTTATATTATAATTTAATTATTCCAGCAGAAGTATTGTGTTTGTTTTAAGCTAGACCTCGATGGTTTTCCCACCTTGTATTGACAGGTACTATAATGTATTGAAAAAGGTGAAACTTACCAGTAAGCCTTATCGACGTAATTTCAGGCGCTTCAATAGCTCGTTATATTTTTTAAGGTCGTTTCGCTTAAGGTAATCGAGCAATTTTCGGCGTTGGCTTGTCATTCCGATCAACCCGCGTCTTGAGTGAAAATCTTTACGATGTGTCCTTAGATGATCGGTTAGGTGATTTATCCGGGATGTGAGCAAGGCAATTTGTACTTCGCTCGATCCAGTGTCCTTATCGTGCAACCTGTAATCGCTTATTATATTCGTCTTATCAATCGTTTCTGTCATTATTTTTCTTACCTTTCACAACTTGAGGGACGAGTATTTTTTTCGTCCGTATTCCAGCAGAAGCCAGAAGCACCGTTTAAGCCTGACATGATTATGACAGACAAGTCGCGGAAAAGACTATGTTTACATTACTTTTCTAAACGCAAGAAATTAGAAAATGGCTGTATAGCTATTCATTGCAAGCTTTTATTTTTAATCTTGGATTCTTCTCATTGAGTATAAATTCCATACTCGTTAATTTGTAATCACTTTTATTACTTTTTCAGAGGTTAAAATATTGTTAGTAAAGGAATGTGAAAGTAAAATAATTTCCCTATTAAGTTATTAACCGGATTTAAAAATAATGCCATTGATATTTTTACATCCATCTATTTTTTTGATTCGCTTGAGAATATCATTTTGCTGGAATATTAATTCTTGACGTAAAATAGGGTTGGAAACAGCAATGATCAGACGGTTCTTTTTATCAACACGTTGAGGACGAGATCGATCAGCATTGGTATCACCCATAATGTTACGCCAATGGCTAATGATATTTTCTTCAAGGCGAAGTTCCCCGATATTATACTCCTGGATCAATGATTCAATAAGGCCCTCTATTTTAAAAGGAGGTTGACTAGTAGATTTATCAATATTCTCAGGTAAGGATCGTAAGTTCGCGATCAGATTTTCTACATAACGTGAAAATTTCATTTTAAATGATTTTCACAATCAGGATCGGTTTGGTAAGAGTGGAAGTAATTCCTTAAAATGGGTTATACGATAATAACCATGTTTTTCATTTTCAGGATCAAAAATTAGTGCATTCCACCCAGCTTTGATTGCACCGTCAGCATCGCGTGAAATATTATCACCGATATGAATAAGATTATTGGGTTGGAGCCTCATTTTTTTTTCAACATATGTAAAAATGCGTCGATCAGGTTTCTCGAACCCAATTTCACTGGAAATAAAAATAGATTCAAATAGTGTACCCAACCCTATTTCGTCACTTAATCTACGTATTCGTTTATCCCAATTAGTTAACAGAGCAAGTCTGTATCCACGTTTATTCAAGGATTGAAGAGTAGGCAATGCTTCTTCCGTTAGCCTCCATCGTTTAGCTAAGGTGAATGTTTCGAATAATTCTTTAAAAATCCCTTCAAAATCCTTATTTTTGCAATAGCATATGATTGTTTGCCAAACGATGTTTCGCCAGAATTCAAATTCCGTGTCTTCGTTGAGGTTTTCACGTGTTTTTTCCTGTGCATGGGCTAATGAATCTTTAAAAAGTGTATTTAATGCCATTGGTTGAATCGTGACCCCGTGCTTAGAAAGCACTTCGGCATAGATATGACCGACGGAAGGATAGGGACTCAAAAGTGTTCCTGCGACATCGAAAGTGATGCCTGATATCGCTGATATATCCATGTCTTAATTAATCATAGTTCACTGATCTTCGACAATAAAATTTTATATGCTTTCAGACATCCTGACTTTTCTTGACGATCGATACTACAGTTTTATTTTTGGAATCTTATAAATCATGGGATACTTGCAAAACCTTCAGTTTATCTATCGGGCCTGGCGTTATCGGGTTAAACTAGAACCTAAGGAAATTTCTTTTATGATACGATCACTCTCTTCAGGTGATACAGTTGTCGATATCGGTGCTCATAAAGGGGCTTACACTTATTGGATGCAAAAAGCAGTTGGGCAGAATGGGAGAGTTTTCTCCTTTGAGCCTCAACCGATACTCGCAGCATACCTGGAAACTATGCGGGTTTCTCTTGGATTAGATCATGTTAGAGTGGAGGAGTTGGGGATTTCATCAAATATCGGAAGTGACGAACTATTTGTCCCAGGTTGTTGCCCATCTCCAAGTGCAACGCTGACGATCCCTCAAGGTAGTATTTCGGGATCAACATATGACGTTCAGATTGAATCGCTAGACAATTATTTTAAAAAAAAGAAGGGAGGGCCTATTCGTCTTATTAAAGTTGATGTCGAAGGTCATGAATTGAAAGTATTCCGTGGTGCTGAACGGATTTTATCTGAGGACCACCCTACATTAATTGTCGAATGCGAAAACCGTCATCATCAATATGATAATATTTATTCTGTATTCGATTATCTCGAAGGACTTGGTTTTAAAGGAGGATATTATTTTAAAGATAATTTTCAACCAGTATCACAGTTTAATGAGACAGAACACCAAGTATCCGGAAAGTTTCCTTATGTGAATAACTTTATTTTTGAACATGGATCAATTCCAATAGGGTAGATAAAGAAAGTCAGGCTGAGGTTGATTTTTTGTTTTGAGATTTATTATGTTCATATAGTTTACTGTATCGAACAAGTGTATAGAAAGCCATACTTACAGCTATGTAAAATCCAGGAAATCCGTCCATAAACCCGAGTTTTATAAAATAGCCTCTCATAAATCTCCACCAAGATCTCGCGATGGTCTGAATTACTGACCAACGCTTTCCAGCTTCTAATTGGCGTTTTAAAAAGAAGTCACTAAAGTAAATTATTTTTTCAATTTGGATGTTTAAACTTGGATAGGTGTAATGGTGGAGATCTCCACTGATCTTTTTGGAAACACCATCAAGAAGTATTTTTTCATGTTCGTTCCCACCACCCCATTTTGCATGTCCCGAACGAAAAAGTCTTAAACTGTAATCGGGGTACCAATCTCCATGCTTAATCCAGCGTCCCATAAACCATACTTTTCGTGGAAAATATGCTCCATTAAATGTATTACTATCATTCTTAATAAAAGAGATGATTGACGTTTTCAGTTTTACTGAGATTTCTTCATCTGCGTCTAGAGCAAGGATCCATGGTTGAGTGGCATATTCCAAGGCTAAGTTTTTTTGATCGCGATAACCATGCCATTCGCGTTCATAAACTTGGGCGTTATATTTTTGTGCAATCTCTATCGTGTTGTCCTTGCAATCATTAACAACGACTATAATTTCATTTACCCAGGACGTCACACTGTCCAAACATCTTGCAATGTTATCGGCTTCATTGTGTGCAATCATAACGATGCTAATAGGATATTTATATTCCTGATTCATAAATGATATCTCCAGTATTCAACTGGAAGTTAAAATTAAAATACAGTGTTCATTAATTGTAAAATAATTTTATGATTGATGTAAGTTAATAGAGTATAAAAATGGGTTCTGAGCAATAATTTATATGAGGATCTCAACTGATAATAGAGATATAATATATGACTAATGATGATTTAATACATACACTTCAAGGGGCGAAACTTGTTCGCTTCTTGCATAGCCTCATCCCTTTAGGACGTAAGTATCATCCGGTTTTAGCTTTATTAAATAAGCGACAAGGCTTAATAGCAGTTCCCTTTGATGAATCATATGTGATTACACCTGCGTTGTGGAGTAAACAGATGGCTAATTATTTAATCCACGGAGTGAATTTTGTACCCGAAATAAAACTTGTTGAAAATATATGCCGAAAATTGGATAAAGGGGTTATTCTTGATATAGGTGCAAACACGGGGATTTACGTTTTACTTTTTCGATTATACTCAAATTTACCTATTATTGCTTACGAACCAGACCCTTTTCTTTTTAAACTTTTAAATAAAACAGTCAGGTATAATGGAATTAAAAATATTGATATTAAGAATCTTGCTTGTGCTAATGTTCGCAATGAATTAAGCTTATCGATGGGAATAAATAGTTCGGTAATTACTGGTAATGTAAATGAAACAACTCTTTTTACCAACTATGAAAGCGAAAATAACTGGGATCAAGAAGCCTTAGTCTCGCAAACTGGCAATGCCGTTACAAAAGTTCCTACTGTGACTTTAGATGAAGATTTAGCCGATCTGCCATCAATCGCTTTTATGAAAATAGATTGTGAAGGCTACGAATACCATATTTTGCAAGGGGCAGAAAAGTTAATTAACCGACACAAACCGTTTCTTTTTTTTAGAGCTTCATCCCACAATGATTGGAAATTTTAAGCATACTCCTGAAGATGTTATTGATTTTTTAAAACCTTGTTACGATTTGCAATATTGGTGTTATCAACACTATTGGCCGATCACAAAATTGGGGCGAAGCATTGAGAAATTCAAAAACCCTAAAGTATATCATTATAGAAATGAAGATGAAATGTTAAGTGATATAAAAACTAATTCTGGGATTTCACAAGTCTACATGGTGGGGTGCCCTAAAGAAAAATAAGACGATAGTAAATGCGGTTCTTTTTAAGATAATTCCTTGTTATCTAAGTTGTTTTAATTCACAGAGTAAATCTGAAATATCAGCTTTAGCTTTATCAACTGAAATCCCCGTCATATAATCATTTGTTTCAAATGTTTTAAAAGCTTGGTTTAAATTTCTATTGGGCATCGCTATAACTTTATTTTTTACCTTCCAAGGTCCATAGATGCGATCATCGGACATACCATAAAATGCAACGGTAGGACAGCCACAAGCTGCAGACAGGTGGGTGGTGACAGTATCAACCCCGATGTATAATTTGGCGTGGTATAATAAATAGGCTAATTCAGAGAAAGACATTCCATTCTTGGCGTAGATACATTGCTTGCCTATTTCTTCTTGTAATAATTTTGCTTTTTCTATTTCTACCGAGTCATTACTTGTATTTATAATAATATAATCAAAGATATTAAGAAGCCAAAGTGAAAGCTTTACCCAATTTTCCAATGGCCATTCTTTACTTCTCCAACGGGTTGCCAACCGAATAACCACGATATCATTATTAATTATATTATCGAAAATGGGTAATGCTTTGTCTTGCGAGTACTGAAGTGTTGGTGGTGACTCGGGTACCGGGAAATATTTTTTTATGATTCGATAATCTTTTTCAACAGTATGCGTTAGTGTTTGATCAAATACTAGGATGTCATTGAAAACCAATTTCCATATTGGGTTTAGATTTATATTGGTGCCGTCAGCTACCTTGATTCTTCCTTTGAGGAAAAATGATAACCAACGCGCCCTACTTTTATCCGTTAGTTCAAAAATATAATCAAAAGTATATCTTCTTAACTCTTTAATATTATTTAGATCATTTAAAAATGTTTTTATGTTTCGATTATCATATTCAATAGGAGTGTAGGAAATAACGCGGCTGATACAGTCACAACCATCAAGTATTTCTTCTGAACCCTTTCTCACAACAACAAATATTTCGGCATTTGGCATGATTTTTTTTACTGCCGAACAAGTGGGCGTCATAAGCAGGGAATCACCAATATGAAGTAGTTTTATAAATAGTAATCTCATTTTCTTTAATTTCTAAAATACTAAATACATTCGCCTAATGTAAACGGGTAAGTTACGATGCCTTGCATCTATTGTTTGAACCTTCAATTGTCTTGTGATATTAGTAGAATCTAATCATTCTACAGCAAAGATGAAATCTTTTCTAACTAAAATTTTTAGCAATCTTATTGCTATGTTGATAGCTTTTGGACTATTCGGTGTTTTTTTGGCAATACTTATTGCAATCCCCATTTTGTTCTTCGAAGAGAAGATACCTGTTGTAAAAAAGGATTCGATATTGGTTTTTGATCTTTCTGTTAATATAATGGATTCTCCACGCAACATAACTGCATTTGAGTTAATTGAAGAAACAATTGATGGTTCAAGCCCTCAGGTTTTATATTTGAAGTCCGTAATTGATGGTATTGATAGAGCAGCAAAAGATGATCGCATCTCGGCATTCTATCTTCATGGCAATTTACAGCCTGAAAACAATGGTTCCAGTTATGCGGTGTTAAGAGAAATACGAGATGCAATTAAGCGATTTAAAAAGACTAATAAACCAGTAATTGCTTACCTTGTTAATTCATCAATGCGGGATTATTATTTATTATCCGTTGCAGACATGATCATCCATAATCCTTTTGGAGTTATTACTCTAAATGGGTTATCAGCTAAGTTAGTTTTTTTTTGGCAATGCATTTAAAAAGTACGGAATTGAGGTACAAACATCTCGTGTAGGTAAGTACAAGTCTGCTGTAGACATTTTTACTGCTGATAAAATGAGTAACGAGGATCGTTATCAAACAAAAGAATTAATTGAAAGTTTATGGAATAACATACTCACCGACATTGGAGACACTCGAAATATAGCCTCAGAAACACTAGCAGTTTATTCAGCTAACCAGGGCTATTTCTCATCCCAAGAAGCCTCTGAATTAGGTTTGGTTGATAGATCTGCCTATTTTGATGAAGTACGTAATAAGCTCATAGAAATTGGTAAATTCGATGAAGATTTACAGAGTTTTAGACAGGTTTCATTTACTGATTTCCTTTCCGAAGGTCGCCAGCGTGCAGCTGAAGTGTTAGATATTGCTAAAAATAGTAAACCAAAGGTTGCCATTGTCTATGCTGAAGGGATGATCGTGAATGGGGAAGGTGATTCTGATCAAGTTGGTGGCGACCGTGTATCAAGAGAGTTGCGAAGATTAAGACACAACGATGAGGTTAAGGCAATCGTTTTACGGGTAAATAGCCCTGGTGGAAGCCCTGTTGCATCAGAGATAGTTCTACGTGAATTGAACTTAATTAAAAATGAAAAACCGGTTATTGTCTCAATGGGATCATTAGCAGCTTCGGGTGGCTACTGGATTGCCGCGAATGCAGATACAATTATTGCAGAGGCAATGACAATAACTGGATCGATTGGAGTTTTTGGTATATATCCTAATTTTAAAGAAATTGCTAATCGTACAGGGGTAACATTTGATGGTGTCAAAACATCAAAGTATGCGGACATATTTACTGTTATCCGACCCAAAACGGATGATGAACTGAAACTATTACAAGAGTATACGGATTTCATATATAACTCTTTTATTGAACGTGTAGCTGAGGGTCGTAATTTGAGCCTCAACGAGGTAAAAGCTATTGCCGAGGGGCGGATCTGGTCTGGCTTGGAAGCTTTAGAAGTTGGTCTTGTAGATAAATTAGGTGGGCTAGATGACGCTATTGACCATGCTGTTGATATTGCAGGTATAACAGGAGAATGGCAATTGATCCACGTTCCAGAAGAGAAAGAGCCAACCATATTCATCGAAAAAATTATTGGTAATTTCCCTCAAAATAAACCGCTTGGGACTGAAGGATTGCTTGCTCAAAAGTTAGATCAAATACATCGTGAACTACCTTGGTTAAAAGCTCTTGATGACCCCTACGGAGTTTATGCGCTTTTGCCGTTCAGCCTAAAATTGAATTAAGCTGTTACTTTTCATTGACCTATCTTTTCCATTCCAGACATTGACAAAATTTGGTTTAAGTAAGATGTTATTAGTTGATCATGGGAAATTCGGAAATTATATTAAATCGAGATTGTAAAGCTACACTGATTCCTATAGGACATGAAGTCCTTCTAAGTGAGGGAACCTCAGTCCACATTGCACAGGCTCTCGGCGGCAATATTACAGTGCGTAATAATAATATGGGGTTATATCGAATAGAAAATGTTGATCTTGACGCATTGGGAGAAGGATTTGTTAAGCAAGTTAATTTGGAAAATGCTAAAGATAAAAGTGATATTACCTTTAGTGAGGACTCGATATGGCAGGCATTAAAAACCTGTTATGATCCTGAAATTCCAGTTAATATAGTAGACTTAGGATTAATATATGATCTTTCAATCGATACGTTAGATAGCGGTAATAACAGTGTTAAGGTTAAAATGACATTGACTGCACAGGGTTGTGGTATGGGGCCAGTAATTGCTGCTGATGCTAAAGATAAAATCGAAGCTATACCTCAGGTTGAGTCAGCCGAGGTAGAAATTGTTTGGGATCCTCAGTGGACTCCGCATATGATTTCTGAAGAGGGACGAAAGCTACTCGGCCTTGATTAAAGTTCAATTAATATGGAAATGGAGGTAAAAAAGAGCCCTCCCAAGCCGGAGTTACAAAAAATCCAGCGCTTTATAGATTTTCTTGCTCTGGAGCGACGGCTTTCTAATTATACGGTTCGCAATTACCGAACTTCACTCCTTATTTTTTTTACTTGGTATCGGCACAACTATAAGTGGTCCGGGAGTATAAACGAAATTTCAGTTCGTGGTATTCGTGATTATCTTATAGAAAGTCAGCGACGTGTTTCAAGGCGAACGCTTCATAATTATATTTCAGGACTAAGGGCGTTCTATAATTATTGGTTAAAGCAAGGTGAAGTTAAAAATAATCCATTCAAAAGTATTATTTTACCTAAATTGAATAAACCATTACCTAAGTTTTTAACTGAAAATCAAATAAAGCAATTAATTTCAGGCCCCATGCAACTTCTTGAAAACAAGAGCCTATTACCTTTCCAAGCCTGGCGTGACAGACTTATTCTTGAGATACTTTACGGAGGAGGTTTAAGAATAAGTGAGTTGGTCGGGTTAAATTATGGGATGATAGACTTCAGCAGTGGTGTGGCTCGTATTCTAGGTAAAGGGCAGAAGGAAAGGCTTTGTCCACTCGGGAATGTGGCTATAAACTGTCTCAAAAAGTTTCGTGCTGAATTCGCTTCTCAAACAAGTTATGATGATCCCGTTGTAGTCAATGATCAACTTAAAAGAATAAGTGCAAGATTCGTTCAATTGATGATAAAAAAATATTTAAAATTAGCTGATTTACCACTTGATATATCTCCTCACAAAATACGTCATTCCTACGCAACACACTTGCTTAATAATGGGGCAGATTTAAGGTTAGTTCAGGAATTGTTAGGACATGCCAGTTTGTCTACGACCCAGATTTACACGCATGTGGATTTAGCTCGGCTTAAAGCAGCTCATCGTATTGCCCATCCGAGACCTTAGCAGGTGATTCGTAATGAATGAATAGTCTATCTGGGTTACAAAATTTAAATAAAAAAGCAAATTTTAATAAAAAGATTGAAATGTTAATAATAAACGTAATCTCTGAAATACAGAGATATTTAAGGATTTATTAAATGAATATACATGAATATCAGGCTAAGGCATTGTTTGAAGCCTGTAACATTTTGGTAGCTAAGGGCGTGGTCATTCATAAGCTGGAGGAAATCCCAGAGGCACTTAACCAAATATCAAGTGACAGGTATGTCGTGAAAGCTCAAATACATGCAGGCGGTCGTGGGAAAGGAGTTTTCGTTAACAGTTTAAAGGGTGGAGTAAAGATTGCTGAATCTAAGGAAGAAGCAAGTGCTCTCGCTCGAGAAATGTTAGGCAATACCTTAATCACTCACCAAACAGGCCCAAAAGGACGTAAAGTTAATGCCGTCTATTTTTCTGAGTTATTAACTATTGATAAGGAATATTACCTTGCTGTTCTCTTAGATAGCGTAAGCTCCCAGCCGGTTATTGTTGTATCCACAGAGGGTGGTATGGAGATAGAAAAAGTGGCTGAAAAAACACCAGATAAAATAATTAAAGTACTTATTGATCCCTCTTTAGGATTAAGGCCATTTCAAAGTCGTTATATTACATATTGCCTTGGTTTTCAAGGTAAACAGGCATCCCAGATGTCCGGAATTATCAATACACTCTACAACCTTTTCTATGAAAAAGATTGCTCACTTATTGAGATTAATCCGCTTATTACCACACTTAATGGCGACATAGTGGCTCTCGATGCAAAAGTAAGTTTTGATGATAATGCGCTCTTTCGACACCCGGACATTTTAGAAATGCGTGACTTAAATGAAGAAAATCCCAAAGAAATTGAGGCCTCGAAGTATTCATTAAATTATGTAGCTCTCGATGGTAATATTGCCTGCATGGTTAATGGTGCTGGCCTTGCGATGGCGACGATGGACATCATTAAGCATTACGGAGGTAATCCAGCCAATTTCCTAGATATTGGTGGAGGTGCGACTACACAACAGGTTACTCAGGCGTTTAAAATAATTCTCAGTGATTCTAATGTTAAAGGGATACTTGTAAATATTTTTGGTGGTATAATGCAATGTGATATTATTGCTGCGGGGATAATCGAAGCAGCTAAAGCGATTAAAATATCCGTACCTCTTGTCGTACGATTGGAAGGAACTAATGTTGATATTGGGAAAAAATTACTCGAAGAAAGTGGAATCGAGATAAACTCAGTAGACAGCCTAAGCGAAGCAGCTAAGAATATAATAAAATTAGTTAAC
The DNA here is from genome assembly GCA_002922725.1 of Verrucomicrobia bacterium Opi.OSU.00C. GTDB lineage: Bacteria > Verrucomicrobiota > Verrucomicrobiia > Opitutales > PNEW01 > PNEW01. The sequence goes on from PNEW01000026.1 coordinate 11,978, forward strand.
CCCTAATTTCACTATGAGTATTCTTATTGACAAAAACACAAAGATTATTGTTCAGGGAATAACGGGTAAGGCAGGTGCATTTCACGCCCTAGAGTGCATGAAGTATGGCTCCAATATTATAGGGGGCGTTACTCCGGGTAAAGGAGGCCAAGTCTTCGAAAAAAAGATTCCGATTTTTGATAGTGTGATTGATGCCGTTGATAAAACAGGAGCAAATGCGACGCTTGTTTTTGTCCCACCTTCTTTTGCTAGTGATTCAATTTTAGAAGCTATAGATGCTTCTATAGATCTTATTGTAGTTATTACTGAGGGAATCCCGGTACGTGATATGGCTGAAGTGAAAACTAAGCTTGCACGCTCTCAATCTCGAATGATAGGCCCCAACTGTCCAGGTATCATTACTCCTGGAAAATGTAAAATGGGAATTATGCCAAGCTATATTCATAAGCCTGGTAAAATTGGCATTGTCTCCCGTTCAGGGACATTAACATATGAAGCCGTGTGGCAATTAACTAGTCGCGGTTATGGACAGAGTACTTGTCTTGGTATTGGCGGAGACCCAATAACTGGAACCACTCATACTGACGCAATTAAGCTTTTTAATGAAGATTCTGAAACTGAAGCCATTATTATGATTGGTGAAATTGGTGGAGATGCAGAAGAAAATGCTGCTGCTTATATTAAAGACAATGTTAAAAAACCGATTGTTGCCTTCATTGCTGGGATCACTGCACCACCCAATCGTCGCATGGGTCATGCTGGAGCTGTTATCTCTGGTGGGAAAGGTACTGCGATGGCTAAGATAGAAACGCTTGCAAATGCTGGGGTTGCTATTTCACCTACCCCATCAGAAATTACGGAAACCTTATTTAAGATATATGATCCATAATTCGTCTAGATAGGACTGAATTAAGACCATTTTTTACCGAAGTAATGTTTCCTTCCGTAATTATTACGTCCTCTTCTATTTTTAGATTGTGACTTTAAATGATCGCCTTTGCGTAAAATGTTGATTTGATCACGGAGAAGTGCGGCTTGTTCAAAACGAAGATTCTCTGCAGCATCCAACATCTCATTTTCTAATTCAGCTATAACAATTGCAATATCTTGGTTTCCTTTAGCCTTAGATACCGATATAGGGTCTATTTCTTTAATCTTATTTTTGAGATGTAGACTAGTCTGTGCTGTTCGTTTAACACTTTTGGGTGTTATCCCATGTATTTTATTGTGATCCATCTGTTTTTCTCTACGCTGATTTGTGATTTCCAGTGTCTTTCTGAGTGAATCATTTAATCTCTCTGCATAAAGAATTACCCGCCCTTTTTCGTGACGTGCGGCACGACCTGAAGTTTGAATTAGACTAGTAAAACTGCGCAGAAATCCTTCTTTATCAGCATCGAGAATAGCTACAAGTGCGACTTCGGGTAAATCAAGGCCCTCACGAAGAAGGTTAACTCCAACAAGTACATCAAATTCGCCTTGTCGCAGATTACGCAGAATTTCTACACGTTCAATTGCGTCAATATCGCTGTGAAGGTACTCCACACGAACATCACGCTCACGAAGATAGTTACTTAAATCTTCAGACATTCGTTTAGTGAGTGTTGTGACAAGTACACGTTCATTCAAGTTTACTGCAGCCTGTATTTCTCCGATAAGATTTTCAACTTGACCTTTTGTAGGACGTACTTCCATCAAAGGGTCAAGAAGTCCTGTGGGTCGAATTAATTGTTCCGCTACGATAGTGGAGAGTTGCAATTCATGTTCAGATGGAGTTGCAGAAACATAAACCGTTTGACCCGTAATCTCTTTAAATTCATCCATCCGTAGTGGACGATTGTCGAGAGCAGAAGGTAAGCGAAAACCATACTCAACAAGTTTTTCTTTGCGAGAGCGATCACCACGATACATGCCACCTATTTGAGGAACAGTGGCATGACTTTCATCAATAATGAGAAGAAAATCTGATGGGAAAAAATCAATTAAGCAAAAAGGACGATCACCTTCGTTTCGGCCTGAGAAATGGCGGGAGTAATTTTCTATTCCACTACAAAATCCGATTTCCTGAAGTAATTCGAGATCGTATTCAGTACGCATACGAATACGTTGGGCTTCGACTAATTGACCCGATTTTTCAAAAAAACTAACACGATCTTCTAATTCTTCTCGGATGGCTTGAATAGCTGAACCCAACTTGTGCCGTGGTGTGATGTATTGATTTGCAGGATATAGATGAAAGTAATCAAGGTTTTTTCCTGTAACCCCAGAAAATGGGTCAAGTTCCTGCAAACATTCAATAACCTCTCCCCAGAATTCTACGCGAATAGCCTTTTCCATATAAGCTGGAAATATATCTATAACTTCACCTCGTACACGAAAGTTTCCACGATTAAGATCAAAATCATTCCGTTCGTATAAATTTTCTACTAAACGTTCGAGAAACATATTACGGTTGATAGTTTCATTTATACGTAAGGGAATCATCATTTCTCTGAAATCTTCTGGGGATCCTAGACCATAGATACAAGACACGCTGGCCACAACAATTACATCCTGTTGGCTAATGAGCGCGCTCGTAGCAGCAATGCGCAAACGTTCGATTTCGTCGTTGATGGAAGAATCTTTTTCTATGTAGGTGTCAGTATGTGGTATATACGCTTCCGGTTGATAATAATCATAATAACTTACAAAATATTCGACTGCGTTATTTGGGAAAAAGCTTTTAAATTCTGAATATAATTGTGCTGCTAAAGTTTTGTTATGTGAAATTACGAGAGTGGGCCGTTGTAATTGTTCAATAATATTTGCCATTGTGAAAGTCTTACCTGAACCTGTGACTCCAAGTAAGGTCTGATCACAATTTCCGGCTTTAATGGATTTTAACAAAGTCTCAATCGCTTGAGGCTGATCCCCAGATGGTATATAATCTGCTTCTAATTGAAAGTTCATTTAATTAGGATTAAATGTTATTCATTATCTTACACCTACGAACTATTAATATGTATTTAATATTATCTAGTAGGGTGATAAGGATTTACATACGAATGATTGTCACTTTTACATATCATAACACTAGGATAATTAATATATTATCAAATTGTGAAATGTGCAAGTAATGAAAAAGTAAGAGTTTCAAAAAAGATAGATACAATACCTATATTATTAAATGTGCTCTTACCGATATAACCCCGTAATTTCTTAAATCAATAGACTTAGTCGAACCTTAATACAAAAATTAATTATTTCCAATGAACTTTAAAAATATTAAGCATGTAAAGAATCTCATCGAAACTAAAGGCGAACTAAATCCTTACGATTTCGAAAATATATTCAAGTTGGATTCCTTTGGGGCAAGAAGATTATCAAAAAGAAAACTTAAGATCCTTAAGGTTATTAATCCTACGGTAAAAAAAATGCTTAAAGATGGAGAAAATGTTTATTACATGACGGATGGGATAAGAACGAGCAATATGGAGAACTTATTTATCGGTTGGATTTTATATTACTATAACCATATGGCTTTTGTCTTTACCTCGGAAAGAGTAATCCTATTTCATCTGAAATCGAAAAAAAAGAAAGGTGCGTATATTTGTGAAATTAGATATACAGATATTAAATCTATTCATTCTAATTTGTTTGGAAACTTCACATTAAAGTTCCATAATGATAAAAACATTTCATTTAAAAAAGTCCCACGACAAGACCGGAAATATTTGAAAGAATTCCTAAATCCAATTCTTGAGCAAGCAATATCGAATGCAGCTACAGCTATAGCTGATATCCGTAATCTATGTCCCCGGTGCTTTAATTACATTACTGATTATCCCAGCCTTTGCTCTAACTGTTCATGTAAATTTAAAAGCCCAGTTGTTGCAGGTTATCTTTCATTAATATCCCCAGGGCTGGGGAATATCTATTTGGGTTCAAAAACTCTTGGTTTTATGGAGCTAATATTTATGATTATTATCTGGGCAGGGTTAATAACAGGTATAGTTAAAGAATATCAAAGGGGTTCCAATATCTCCCTGTTTCTTTTTGTTCCCATTATGGTATTTATATTCGTGTTACATGGAATTGATGCTTTGAAAAGCAGATATTTAGCGCGCAAAGGGATTTTTCCTAATGAAAAGATAAATTATGATAAGGATATTAATAACTGAGTCGTATATTTTCGTTTTCGTTTATGTAGTTAATGTGTATCCAGATAAAGTTTATGCCAAGATTTAGATTAAATAGAATTGGATAATGAGTATCTCCATATAAGATCAAGGTATGAAAAGTAAATTTAGGATATATATTGTTTGAATAAATAATATTTTATTAAGATGGCAGAATTGTACAAAAGTTTTATTGTTGAGTTCATACAACGTTATAACTTTTCTATAAATCCATATATTTTATTAATCCTTATCTCATTTGGGTTAGCAACCTTGTGGTATGTTGTCCGTTTTCTTTTACGACTTACTGCCCGTATTTTTTTCTTAGGAGTAATTATTTTTGTGATTTTGGGAGTCAGCTTTTTTATTTTCGTATCTCTCTTTTGAGGCTTGTTTCAGGTCTGATTGTAATAAATATATATAAAATTTGAACAACTATGACATTATGGAAAATAAACCTAATATTCTCTTAATAATAACCGATCAACAACGAACAGATACTCTTGGACATTTAAAAAGAACACAATGTCAGACACCGCATATAGATAGATTAGCGAATAGAGGAATTTCATTTGATCAATGTCTTACGCCGAGTCCGATTTGTGGACCTGCTCGGGCTGCAATATTTTCCGGTCGTTATCCTCATCAGTTAAAGGGTGAGGTATGTCGAGAAGGACTTGGCGTTACGGGGAGGAAATACGGTAAGGATATGATGTTGAATACCTATTCACTCCGTGAATCTCCTGATCTCACTAATTTGCTTAAAAGTGTAGGATATTCGACCGCATATGCGGGCAAGTGGCATTTAGGGGAAGATATCTTCAATGACTGGTTTGAAAGAATAGATGGAAGTAGTTTGAATAAATATAGGCAGTGGTGTGAAGAGAATAATTTACCCGATGGGTGGGCAATGAGTGATGCTGATGTAAAAACAGACAGATTTCCACATATGTCGATACCCTTTCCTAAGGTCAGTCCATTGGAATCCTCACAAACTGTTGATGCTTGGATTGCAGATATTGCGATTCGCCAAATAGTAGAACGCCCTGCGGATCAACCTTTTTTTCAAGTTTGTAGTTTCATCGGGCCCCATCCACCATTTAAAATCCCTGAGCCTTACTTCAGTCATTATGATCCTGAATGTATTCCTGAGCCACCTAATTTTAAACCAACGGCCTTAGAACCATCATGTAAGTATTATAGCTTCTATCGAAATATTTGGCAGGATTATAGTGAAGACTGGAATGAATGGAAAAAGTCTGTTGCCGTCTACTGGGGATTTGTGAAATTGATTGATGATCAGGTGGGACGCCTAATTGAATGCCTGGAACGAGGTCAGTTGCTGAATGAAACATTGATCATTTTTTGTAGCGACCATGGGGAGATGTTGGGGCAGCATGGGTTATGGCAAAAGATGCAACCTTATGAAGAATCATTACGTGTGCCGCTTGTTATGGCTGTACCCGGGATGAAAGAAGGAGAGGGTATTCAAAGTCAAGCAGGGGCTTCCCTTATCGATATAGCTCCAACCATAATTTCTGCAGCAGGTGTTAAAGCACCTGAAAATTATAAAGGGATAGACCTCTCTCCAGCTTTTACTAATGGGTCAATACTAAAAGAAGATCGGATGTTATTTAGTGAACAGAAACCCCTCGGACATTTTCACGGAGAAGTAGATTGGCGTTTAGTCACAAATAATCGTTATAAATATATTTGGAACCGTTCGGATCGAGATGAATTGTATGATCTATCATCAGATCCTTGGGAAATTGAGAATCTAATAAGTAATTCAGGGCTAAAATCAGTGATTTCAACTTTACAGGATGCTTTATCCCAATGGTTGGAAGAAACCGATGACCCACTTCTTTCTGATTTTGAATACGAATTGTTACATAACGATCGATTGAAGAATATTCCGGAAACATGAGGTGGGTTCAATGAATCTAGAATAGAAAAGTGAGAATTACCCGCACTAAAAATAACAGGAAATCAAACTTACACATCCACGTGGACATTAATTTCCAGTTGCATGAAATTATTTTTCAACTTCGGTTTTTTCAATAATGACCGCGCCACAGGTATCACTATAAACATTAATTGTTGTTCGACACATATCGAGAACACGATCTGTTACCCCATACTAAACCCACAGCTTCAATAGGAAGGCCAACAGCTCCAAGAATAACTGTAATCGCAACAAGGCTGGCAGCAGGTATTCCTGCAACTCCGACTGAAGTTAATAACGCAAGAATAACTACAGAAAACTGAGTCGCAAGTCCGATTTCGAATCCTTGCAAAACACCATATATCTGAGCGATAAAAATGATGACAATACATTCATAAAGGGCGGTACCATCCATATTAATAGTCGCTCCCAAGGGGAGTGTAAAACTGGCAGTCCGATTGGAAACTCCCGCATTTTTTTCTACCGTTTTAAGAGTAACTGGTAGTGTTGAAGCAGAGGATGCAGTAGAAAAAGCAGTAAATAAAACCGGGGCCATCGATTTGATATGCTTTATGGGATTAACTTTTCCCACATATTTTAATAATAAACTTAAAGTGACCAAGAAATGAATACTCAAAGCAAGAATAACAGTGATAAAAATAAGAGTAAAGGTTTAAACAACTCGAATCCTGTTTGCAGTATGATCGGCATTACTAAACCGAAGACTCCTATCGGTGCAAATTTAATTACTAAATTAGTGATCCGCATCATTATACCTTGAATACTTTCCCATAACATGGACTGGAATTCTAGCTGACGGTGTGGTAGTTTACTGATGAAATAACCAAAGAGAAGACTGAACACAATTAGTCCTAACAATTGACCATTATCAGTTGCCGCTTTAATGATGTTTGGTGGAACCATACGAATAAAAATATTAACCATATCATGACTTCCTCGCCCATCAACTTTGGCTATAAATTCTTCTGCATCCTGGGCTTGGCCAATAATTTGAACGGCAAGTTCAGAAGAGACAGACCCTGGTCTGATAACGTTTACAATCAATAATCCAACAATCACGGCGAGCAATCCTGAAGCCGTATAATAAATCAGGATTTTTATTCCCATCCGACCGAAATTACGTTCATTACCTAGCCCCATAATACCACATATGATGGAAGAGACAATGAGTGGAACTATGATCATCTTCAGGGCATTCATGAATATAGTTCCAATGAAGTCACATGTACTAACGAGCCCCATTGCATAACCGCTATAAGAAGTATTTGTAATTTTAATGGCTGCGCTAACCACTAAAGCTAGGAGAATCGCAAATAGAATTTGCCAATGTAGTTTCCACTTAAATGGATTCATGTTAGGAAAAGTAGGAAGATAATAATCCTTTTAGTCAATCTGTTGGACATTATTGCTGGCAACTAGTAATAAAAACGAGATAATGGCTACGAGACAAACAGTTAATTTTTAATACATATAGACTCTGTAAATGACATTTTTAGTGCCAAAAAATCGGTTATTACAAATTTAAGGTTACCGATACAGAATAGTTATTTATGGTCTCCATTAAATTTAGGTTATAAAAGCTAATTGTTAATTAGAGAAGGTGAATATATTACGTAATAGGTTTATGATTAAATACTTATTAGTAAATTGGAGTGCAATGGAAGTAGTACATGTATCTATATTCATTGAATATTGTCTTCCATAAACTCACTTAACCCAAATCATCGTAATAAAATAGACTAGAAGAAAAGAATAAATTACTGTAGATAGAATAATGTTTTATATCGTGATATATCCTTTTCAAGGATCAAAAGATTTAATCAATTATCGCTTTGTGTAATATTTAGAACTAGCATTATTTCCTTTGAATTTAGTCTGGCTTTTCCTAACCTCAATAATTTGGATAAAAGAATACTATGATTATTAAACCACGCATTCGCGGTTTCGTATGTGTTACAGCGCATCCAATTGGTTGTGCTGCACACGTTCAGGAACAAATCGATTATGTGAAATCCCAATCATCCAATAAAGAAGGCCCCAAAAAGGTTCTTATTATTGGGGCATCGACGGGATATGGTCTTTCATCACGTATAGTAAGTGCTTTCGAAAACCAAGCGCACACTGAAGATTTATATGCAAAGAGTATTAATGGTGACGCATTTTCTGATGAGGTTAAATATCAAACTATCGATTTGATAAAAAAAGATATGGGAAAGGTGGACTTGATTATTTATAGTTTAGCCTCTCCTCGTCGAACCGATCCTAAAACGGGTGTTGTTTATAAAATGGCTCTTAAACCAATAGGGAAATCTCTACGTGATAAAGTTCTAGACACGGATAAAAAAATGGTCTTGGAGGATAGCATAGAATCAGCAACAGAAAAAGAAATCACAGATACGATAAGTATCATGGGTGGTGAAGATTGGGAATTATGGCTTGATGCTCTCGATAGTGAAAATGTTCTTGAAAAAAGTGTAAATACAATTGCTTACTCCTATATTGGACCCAAGGTTACCTGGCCTATTTATAAAAATGGAACGATTGGTTTGGCAAAGGAAGACCTGGAAAAAAAAGCTATTAAAATAAATGAAAAATTGAAAAAATATAAAGGCCGTGCTTTGGTTTCAATTAATAAAGGAGTCGTCACACAATCAAGTTCGGCAATTCCAGTTGTTCCTCTTTACTTTTCTCTCCTTTTCAAAGTCATGAAAGAAAAAGGGATTCATGAAGGGTGTATTGAACAGATACAACAC
>PNEW01000027.1 GCA_002922725.1 Verrucomicrobia bacterium Opi.OSU.00C
GTATAAACAACCGTTTTACATTGCGATGACTTCGGGCGATATTTTTGCGATGGCAGGGTTATGGGAATCCTGGAAAGGCCCGGAAGGACTGGTCATTGTCTCATGTAGTATTCTTACCACCTCAGCCAATGAAATCATGGCCCCGGTTCATCAACGGATGCCGGTGATCATTGACGAAGAAAACTATGATTGTTGGCTGGATCTTGAAGAAAAAAATCCAGAAAAGCTGAAGGTACTGTTTAAACCTTATGTAAGTGAAAAGATGATTTGCTATCCTATTTCGACGTTAGTGAACAGCCCGATAAATGAAGGGCCTAACCTTTTACAGGAAATAGATCCTAAGACGGGCCAATTCAAAGAACCACCCCACGATGAACTTTTCAGTAGTTATGAAGAGATGGAGGTATAAATTCGCATATCACGCGTTGAAATATAGCTTCATTTGGTTTGATAAGATACTTTCGCTGTTAATTTTATAAGTGCAGCCAAACAAAAATAAAAATGTAATCCTGTTATTTATTATTGGTTGTAAGACGCGCTATCATATCATCAGCCATCGCATCAATATTAAACTTTGGCGACCAACCCCAATCATTGCGAGCAGACTGATCCTCAACGATTTCTGGCCAATTTTCAACGACGGCAATCACTTTATCATTTGGCTTATAAGCTATTTCAATTCCTGCGATACGTTTACTTGCAGCTCTAGCGATTTCTTCAGCTGTAGGTGATAGGGAGTGGACGTTATAAACACATTGTGTTAATTTTTCAAGTGGAGCACGTAATACCTGTGCTATCCCAAGGATGGCGTCATCTACATACATTAGCGAAGCTCGCGTGTGCGGATTAACGTTAAAGGTATATCGCTTTTGTTCAACTCCTTCAACAAAAACACGTGAAGCATACGAGCTGGCAGCGGCTATAGGGGCAAAGGGTGAAACAGTAATTGGCAAACGTAAACAACGGAAATCGAGACCATGCTGGCGCTGATAATAAACACCGAGCCTTTCAATAGATGATTTGGTGACGCCATACAATCCATCCGCCCATTGGGGGGTATCTTCGGGGAGGCTTTTTGGCAATTTGCCATCGTAAGTTGCAAGAGTGCTGGGGTGGTAAGAATACTACATGAGACAATGACCAGTCCTTCCGGGCCTTTCCAGGATTCCCATAACCCTGCCATCGCAAAAATATCGCCCGAAGTCATCGCAATGTAAAACGGTTGTTTATACTGACTATTTTTCTCTTGCTGCCACTCGTAAAAACCGCTCGCCGGGATGAGACACCGCCGGGATTTTATCGCTGCACAATAAGCCGGTTTTTCCGTCACTGTTTCGGAACGGGCATTTATTGTTTTATAACGGATCTTTTGATCTTTAGCCCAAAATGGAATAAGTCCCCAACTAAACGCCGCTAATTCTCGCTCACCGTGCTCAGGTGATTGCTTTACCGCCAACATTTTTTGGCTTGGGGCAATATTGTAGCGCGGCTTCAGCTCATTCATTAATTCTTCCGTTATCTGCTTTAAAAAAAATCTTTGCAGTAACTCTTCCTGTTTCACAGTTAAAGTATAACGTCCGCACATGATACTTATTGTGCCTTACTAGTAAAACTAAGTCCAGCCTCAATTCACATTTTGGATCCATCTATCTTCATTCACGGAAAATCATTGGATCTTCTATTTCGATAACCAACCACCAGGTCATTTTTTGAGAATCAAAGACAATATCAAAATAGCGATGATCCTTTGTTTGAACAACAAAGTGCACATGCTGGCTGTTACCGACTCTATCGGCATAACTTCTGCGGACTACTGCGACCTCATACTCTTCTCCCGTGAGGAGAGTAAAATTTAACGGAGTAATACGCCGGACAACACCATAGGTCTTGAAAGCAGCAAACAAGGCCGTGACATTAATTTTTCTTACTTGTGTATCATGCATGTTTATCTTAAAAATAGTGAAATTATGTTCACTTATTAATTGTGCAAGCAATAATGAAACAAAATCGAGATTTTTATACTACTCGTCAGTACTTGGGCGACTATAACTTAAACTACAATGTCCATCAGATGCCCCTCTACAATACAATTGCCTCCAATCATCAGCATCCAGGTAATCACCGCAAGCGACTTTATCTTCATATAGACATGGACTGTTTTTACGCCCAGATAGAGCAACAGTGCTATAACCTTTACGGTATCCCTGTGATTATCGGTGGCTGGCGTAAGGAAAATGGAATTGCGCGAGGTATTGTCGCTACTTCGAGCTATGAAGCACGTAGATTAGGGATCAAAACAGGAATGAGCGCCTATGAGGCTGTTCAAATCTGCCCCTATATTGTTCCTCTGCAAGTCCATTATGAGAAGTATAAGGCAATTTCCCGTGACATTAACACGATTTTGAACAGCTTTGTCGATGAGATCGAGGCTTACTCCATGGATGAATATTTTTTTGACGTTAGTTTTCTCCTCAAGCGTGATCGTGGGGAGATCCTTGACTTTGGAACACGGCTTAAAAATGAAATCTATCGTAAAACAAAACTAACCTCCTCAGTGGGAATCGCCTATTCAAAGACCTACTCCAAGCTCGCCTCCAATCTTCGGAAACCAAATGGTCTCACAGTAATTTTGAATACAAAAGAGGCGGCCCAGCTTCTTTATCCACTTTCCTTGAATGAAGTTTGGGGAATTGGGCGCATACGTTTCAAAAAACTTAAAAACGAGGGCGTAGACACAATCTCCGATGCTATCAAACGAGGGCCGGAGATTTTCCAGAAAATCTTTGGTTTCTACTTTGGTAAGATGCTTTTTGAAGCTGTCTGTGGCAAGGATTGTGCGAAAGTGATGAACAGAACTGATCACGTTCCACGTGAAATTACCTACATGCACACCTTTTCCAATTGGACCATCGAAATGGTCAGGTTGAGAGGAGAAATTACCAAGGCGGTCCAACAATTATGTTACCGAATGCGAGGCTCTGATCGGAAAGCAGAGAAGTATGGTGGGTATATCCGTATTCAAGACATCACCTGGAAAGGAATCTCCTTTATTTTCGCTACCAAAGGACTGACAAACCTAAATAATTATGTGCTGCAAGCCTGCTTGGAAGTTGCTGAGCCTCTACTTACACAATTTATACAAGAGGGACATAAAATTCGTGGTATCGGGCTACATACGATTGAAATGAATACGAACAACCAGCTTGAACTCTTTTTTCGCGAAGATGAGAAGTTAGCACGGATGTACTTTGCGATGGACAAAATCAATAACCGTTTTGGCCTCGACACCATCATACAAGCCTCTATGAATTACGCCGTTGAGGGGAAAACACATTTTCTGGAGCGAAATACTTAAACCGATGAAAAAATCTTGTCTTCAAGGACTATCCTTGTTGTAGGGCAAAGGCTATATGAATGTATCTCTTCCTTTTCGCATCAGCACCCTCATCTTTATCCGTAATCATGAGGATCAGTTACTTTTACTACGACGAAATCACATGCCTAATCAAGGACTGTGGAGTCCCATTGGAGGGAAGCTCAATATGGATCAAGGAGAAAGCCCTTTCGAATGTGCCATCCGTGAAACTCAAGAGGAAATAGGCCTTAAGATAAGTGAAAAAGATCTCCATCTTTTTGCCATGATTAGCGAAAAAAATTATGAAGGCATTGGGCATTGGCTTATGTTTCTCTTTGATTGTCATCGTCCAATCCAAGATTTACCCGTCGCAATTGAAGAAGGAGAATTTTCATTTTTTGCACCGGATATGATTAAAGAAATCCCTGTCCCCGAAACTGATCGAAATAGCCTTTGGGATATTTATTTTAATTACAGACAACGTTTTGTCGCACTACGAGCAAACTGTATCCCAAGTGAAAAATTGGAAGTATATATTGAAGAATTGCAATAGATAATTCAATCTATACCCTAGAAAAGGTATAATACCTTTTTATATTTTTATCTTATATTTTAACTTTTGGCTATGTAGCCAAAAGTTAAAAACCCCAAACTCTATTGTAGCCGATGGTAATAATATCACCATCTATCAAGGCATGACGGTGGGTTTAAACACCTTTCAGCGGATAGACTGTTTTGAAACCAAATAACTATTATTAGAAATATCCCAAAGCTCTTGCTTTAAGCTTAACTCTCGGAATTTTTCGCTATAATAACACTTTATCTCGACTTGAATAATATTCTTCACAATAAAGCATTAACGATTAGCCCATATCACACGGGTAATATTAATCCTTGCCCGTTTTAATGAAAGCAACTGAGCAAAATACAGCGACAGACGAAATGTCGAATTGGGCGCTGATCGTGCGCCTTTTAAAGTTTAGCTGGCAATACAAATTCCGTTGTATCCAAGTGCTGTCTTATCAGCTGATTATACTTTTCACGGGGCTGAGCGGACTGGGGCTAACGGGATTGGGAATTGATTTTCTCCGTTACCAAGTTATCCCCGATACGGCCCCCCCAAACTGGCCTTTAGGGCTCGCTCCCCCTGCTGATGTCGCACCTCTATCTATCATTATAGGGATCGCTATTACAATTCTCGGTTTCGCTCTTTTCCGTTCCTGCCTGAATTATCTTTATACGATGTCGATGGGTAAACTGATCTATGTCGACATCGTAGCAACCTTGCGCGCCTTGGTATTCGATAAGATGCAAAAGCTCAGCTTTCGATTTTTTGACGCTAATGCCAGCGGGACAATCATCAATCGTGTAACCAGTGATGTCGGTGCACTGCGCATGTTTATGGAGGGTGTTTTTATCCAGAGTTTCATAATGATCCTCTCCCTCGTCGTCTACCTTGTCTACATGCTCAATATCCATGTTTTACTCACCGTCGCATGCCTGGCGACAACACCATTTCTCGGGATTGTATCTGTTATTTTTTCTAAAAAAACCCGTCCTCTCTATATGGAAAACCGTTCCCTGATGGACAATCTGGTGATGACTTTTGTCGAACACATTCAAGGGATAAACATGATTAAAGGATTCTACCTTGAAAAAGACAGTATTGAAAAATTTGAGAAAGCCTCCGGGCGCGTTCGCAATCAAAGACAAAAGATTTTTAATAATGTCACCATCTTCACACCTTTTGTCGGATTGCTCACCCAAATCAACCTGGTAATTCTACTCGGCTATGGAGGCTATCTTGTTGTAAACGGAGAATTATCGATTGGTACCGGCATCGTCGTCTTTGCTGGGTTATTACAACAATTTTCCGGACAGATAGCCAACCTTGCAGGGATCGTCGACAGTATACAGCAAAGTTTAACCGGTGCCCGCCGTGTATTTGAAATTCTCGATGCACCGATAGAAGTCACCCCGCCTGAAAAGCCTCATCTTCTAAAAACTCCCATGGGCGCTATTTCCTTCGAACATGTCCATTTCAACTACCATGAAAATAATACCGTATTAAATGATGTCGATTTTTCAGTTGCTCCGGGGGAAGTTATAGCCATTGCAGGAGCCACCGGATCTGGAAAAAGCGCACTCATGAGTTTGATCCCGCGTTTTTACGATCCCAACGAAGGTCGCATCCTTTTCGACGGCCACGATCTAAGAAACCTGCGATTAGAAGATATTCGACATAATATCGGCCTCGTGTTTCAGGAGAGTTTTCTTTTCAGCAACACCATCGCTTCGAATATCGCTTTTGGTCATCCCCATGCAACCGATAATCAAATTGTAAAGGCGGCTAAAATAGCAGCCGCGCACGAATTTATTGAAGAGATGCCAGAGGGCTATGATAGTATTATCAGCGAAAGTGGAGTTAATCTTTCCGGTGGCCAGCGACAGCGCTTGGCCATAGCGCGCGCGCTTCTGTTAGAGCCGGCTGTTTTATTGCTCGATGATCCCACCGCGTCGGTCGATCCGGAAACTGAGCATGAAATACTCGAAGCGATCGAGAATGCGATAGAGGGGCGTACCACTTTTATCGTCGCTCATCGTCTCAGTACCTTGCAACGCGCGGATCGTATCATCGTCCTCGACCATGGACGTATCGTTGAAATGGGCAAGCATGATGAGCTAATGAATCAAAAAGGCCCCTATAGTCAGGCGATTAATATTCAAGCTATAGATCCGGCGAGTATGAAACTATTAAAAGGAAAACGGAAAAAAAGGACCGGTAAATCATGAGCGTCAGACACGACTTATCCCTTGCCAGAACGGATAAAAAACGTAACCGGGAAAAAGAACAGCGCCCATTGGAGTTAAGGTTAATCAAGCGCCTTTTCTCTTACACTCAGCCCTACGCGTTTAAGCGAAATGTTCTCTTTTTTCTCGTTCTCCTGCGCGGCGCTCTTATTCCGCTTCTTGCATTAGTGGTGAGTATTGCGATTAACGGACCGATAACGGATAAAGATCCCGTGGGTATTTTGTGGTATGCTATTGGTTTCGGTGCCTTTGCTATATTTTTACAAATTACGCTCGTCTTCCGTCAGAAGTTTGCCCTCGAGCTTGGAGAATCCGTTGTTCAGGACTTGAGAAATCTTCTCTTTAGACAGCTGATGCGAATGCCCATGAGTTATTTTAATAAAACACGCCTGGGCCGTATTATCAGCCGACTAACCACAGACATTGAAACCCTACGTACCGGTATTCAAAACGTGTTATTCGTCACAATCGTTGGACTGATGCAAATGATCGTCTCCGGTATTTGTATGGCTTATTACAATACTGTCCTTTTTAGTGTGATTCTTATAATGGCTCCCCTTCTCTGGGTAATTAACCAGTACTTTCATAAAAAGATAAGCGCTACTTCACGTGAATTGCAGGAAAGTTTCAGCCGGGTGACCGCGTCTCTGGTTGAATCAGTCAAAGGTATCCGTGTCACACAGGGATTTGTACGCGAAGATATCAATGCCGGCATCTTCCGGCGCCTCGTTCAAGACCACTCCAGCTATAATCTTAAAGCCAGCCGGAACACCGCTATTTACATCCCTCTCCTCGAGCTTAATTCGCAGTTTTTCATCGCCTCTATCCTCTTGATCGGTGGCTACGGCACATTGAATCCCAGCTGGGAAATGCCTGTCGCAGATCTAATTTCGTTCTTCTTTCTCGCAAATTTATTTTTCAATCCCATCTCCCAACTTGGATTAAGATTTACAGACGCCCTCTCAGCGATGGCGGGCGCTGAAAGAGTATTTCGTCTCCTCGATGCCAAACCAGAATGGATGGATCCTTCTGACGCACAAGCAATCGACTTTATAAAGGGCCAAATCGAATTTCGAAATATAACTTTCAGTTATAACCCTGAAAAACCTGTCCTCCATAATATTAATTTTAAAGCTGAGCCAGGACAGACTATTGCCTTAGTTGGTCACACTGGCTGCGGAAAAACTTCAATTATAAATCTGATCAGCAAATTTTACCTGCCTACCACAGGTGAAATTTTAATCGATGGAAAAGAAATCAGAAATATCAAAAGCGCTTCACTGCGATCACAAATAGGAGTCGTCCTCCAAAATAACTTTATCTTTAGCGGTACTGTCTTAGACAATATCCGTCTGGGAAAACTGGATGCAACCGATGAGGAAGTCATAGACGCCGTACGTCAGTTAAACTGCCTCGATCTGATCGGTGCGATGACGGAAGGTATCAGGACAAAAGTATCTGAAAAAGGGGGCGGACTATCTCTTGGGCAACAGCAACTCATTTGTTTTGCCCGCGCTTTTCTCGCTGACCCGCGGATACTCATTCTCGATGAAGCGACCAGTTCAATTGACACTATAACCGAAGCTCGATTACAAGAGTCGATGGAAACTCTTCTCGCCGGACGCACGAGTATCGTTGTCGCCCATCGTTTAAGTACTATTCGCAACGCTGACCTCATTCTCGTTCTCGATCATGGTCAAATCGTTGAGCGTGGCACACACACCGAGCTGCTTAATCTCGATGGTACTTATTCTAATCTTTATCAACAATTTGTTGAGTCTGATATTTAAAAATTTTAGTAGCCGAAAATATTCATAACTCTACCAAATCTATTTTGAAATAATTTTTCTATATCCTCACTTATATGTGTGAGAGATTGGTTGATCTTTCCTTCACCTACGAAATATTGATCTTTCCCTTGATCATCAAAAAGTGTTTTAGTCGAATTTTCTTTTTCTTTTTTTTCTAAACTTCTCATCGCTTCCAATGAGCTCATCTCAATTGCTTTATTCAGCTTTTCCTCTTTTAATTCTAAATTCAAAAATTTTATAATATTTTTAAGATTCGAAAATGGATCTTTTCTCAAATCTTCGTATTTTAAAAATAAATGGGGAAACTGACTTGTCGCGCTAAGCCAAGTTGCAACATGCTCAGGCCATGTCCCCATTTTCATCCTTTTCCAACGGGGAACCCCCATAAGGCTTATAAATTGTTGGGCAAAAGCTTTAAGATCAATTTGCTGATTAGCTGTTATTCCTGAATACCTGCTGTTACTCAGTAGTACATCACGTGGGTTTCTAATAATATAAATAAACCCGTGAGTATTTTTATGGTAAGGGTGTTGCGTGTTATAGCAAAAATGTGTTTTTGAGAAAACTGATTGATCAAGCTTCGTGTTTAGTCCCCTACCTGACGGAAGTAATTTGTGTATATCAGGCATTTTGTTTTCCACCTCGATACTTTCACTGACCTCGGCATATAAGTAGTTATAGATTAAAAATCTCAAATAAGTGTTCCCCGACTTTGGGTATGATGCTAGCCAGATTATATTCATGAAATCACCTCTTAAACCTGTTTATCTAAATGCCCCATGTAAAACCAAGTCATAAATGAATATCACACTCTAATTACTTCCAATATTTTATTAACAAGAATATCTGTGACAATACTACAATTATTTCAAGGGTTGTTCAATAGTAGCTTTTTCTGATAATATATGTACGATGTTTATATATTAACTGAAGCGAATAACTGCTGCACATAATTTACTGACAAGCTTCACACTCTTCGCCATTACGCATCGCATCAATACTACAGGCTCTCTTCTCTTCATCTGTAAACCCATGAGGCCCTTCATCTTTACCTTCCATCGCAGTATTCATTTTTTTTCTCACACTTACGGTTGCTTTTTCAATATTAGAAGCACCTAACGTACGAAGGTAATAAGTTGTCTTTAACCCTTTGCGCCAAGCTGCTCGGTACATATGTGAAAGAGTCTTCAGGTCAGGTTTACTGAGAAAAAGATTAACGGATTGGGATTGATCTATCCACTTTTGTCTGCGTGCGGCAGCTTCGATAAAGTAACGGTAATCTATTCCAAAAGCAGTAAGGTATTTTTGTTTAATCTCTGTGGGAATGGATTCAATATCGGTCAATTCACCATCAAAATACTTTAATTGATCAAGCATGTCTTCACTCCATAGATCATGTTTTTAAGATCACGGACAAGAAATTGATTAAGAACAATAAAATCTCCTGATAAGTTACTTTTAACAAAAAGGTTTTTGTAGGATGGTTCTATACAAGGTGACGTGCCCATAATATTTGAAATTGTCGCTGTGGGAGCAATGGCGATTACATTACTATTACGCATCCCCTGTTTCTTAATTTTTTCACGTAGAGGGGCCCAATCCATCCTCGTATCTCGAGGGACATCTATTTGAACACCACGTTCTTTCTCAAGTTGTTCGATAGAGTCTTGAGGAAGAAGCCCTCGATCCCATCTTGATCCACGATAAGAACTGTATATTCCACGTTCTTCTGCAAGATTACTCGATGCTTCATAAGCGTAGAAAGAAATAGCCTCCATGAACTCGTCATTAAAAGCAATCGCTTCATGGGAAGAAAAACTTATATTTTTTTTGTACAGAGCATTATGAAGCCCCATCACTCCAAGACCAATTGGGCGGTGCCGTTCATTAGAGGTTTGAGCTGCTTTTGTCGGGTAGAAATTAATATCTATTACATTATCAAGAGCACGAACTGCAACGTGAATGGTTTCACTTAATTTTTTATGGTCTAGCTTACCGTCAATGGAAACATGAGAATCGAGAACAATAGACCCTAAATTACATACCGCAGTTTCTTCTTTACTTGTATTAAGGGTAATCTCTGTACATAGATTCGAGCTATGGATAACACCGACATGATCTTGTGGATTGCGTAAATTACAGGTGTCTTTAAACGTTATCCAGGGATGACCTGTTTCAAAGATCATGCGTAACATCTCTTTCCACATGTCAATTGCCTTAATTTTACGACAGAATATATCGCCATCTCTTGCCAAGGCTTCATATTCGAGATAGCGTTTCTCGAAAGAAGATCCATATAGATCATGTAGGTCAGGAGTATCGTTACTACGGAAAAGAGTCCAATCCTCGCGCGCTTCCATTCTTTTCATAAAAAGATCAGGAATCCAGTTAGCTGTATTCATATCATGGGTGCGTCGTCTATCATCTCCTGTATTTTTCCTCAATTGTAGAAAATCGAAAATATCATTATGCCAACTCTCAAGATAAGCACAACCTGACCCGCGACGCTTCCCGCCCTGATTGACTGCTACGAGTTGGTCGTTATGTAATTTCAAAAAAGGAATAACTCCCTGGCTTTCACCATTAGTCCCTTTGATATAGCTTCCCGTTCCTCTCACTGAAGTCCAACTTCCACCTAAACCACCGGCCCATTTAGAGAGGAATGCATTCTCTGCGATACCGCGCACCATTATTGATTCTATATTATCGTCAACCTTGTAAAGATAGCATGAGGATAATTGTGAATGGAGAGTCCCCGCGTTAAAGAGCGTGGGTGTAGAGGAACAGAACCGACGACTCTTATAAAGGCCATAAAGATCAATCACATGATCTTCACGATTTTCTTTTTCAATAATAAAAAGCCCCATAGCTACTCGCATCCAAAAAAGCTGTGGAGTTTCCAGACGACGCGGCTCTTTAATTGTTTTATCAACAATTAAATACCGATCGTATAATGTCTGAATCCCAAGATAATCAAAATCAAGATCAGCTGAAGGATCAAGTGCATCAGCCAGCTTATCCAGGTTGTAATCAACTAATCGCTTATCGAGACGTTCGATTTCTGTCCCACGTTTAATGTATTTCTTTAGCGCTTTGGTGTGAAAATCTTTAAGAGCTTCAATTCCATCTTGAACAATGTCCCAACCCAAAACTTCTTCGTAAATGAAAGTTAATAATACACGTCCAGCAAATTTTGCAAAGTCCGCATCTTTCTCAATAAGCGCTTTGGCATTAAGAATAATCGTTTTATTGAGCTCATCAATTCCCATCTCCGGATATAATGACCGTCGCAGTTCAACGACTATCTCATCTTTATTCAAACACAGATCGAGACCAATCGCAGCAAACTCGACACGTTTTCTAAGATCGACCCCATCCCAAAAAAAAAGTTTCTCCATCAGACCGTTTGACTAAGATCATCGACTCCTGACGTAAATCTTGTTCAGAAGCTTCATTAAATTCAGCACGCAAGTTAGCTCGGTGATAGCGGTAACGTATGTAAGTTTCTGCCACCTTGAATTGACTTTGGCGCATGAGTTCTTCCTGTACAATATCTTGCAAGTCTTCTATATGGATAAACTCCGGACCGAGGTTGCGTACATTCTCTGTTACGGCACGGGCGATATCAATCGCCGGATCAGAATCAAGTTCACGCGAAAGAAATGCCTTCCGCACAGCAATCTCAATCTTATTCTCGTTCCAGGGAACTACCATCCCATTGCGACGTATGACACGCACCTTAACAGGTATAACACCATTACCGTTATTGTCGTCCCTACCATTATTGTTCTCCGAAACAGAACGCTTAAATACTAGACTTTTCGCTACATCATGAGCATCACTTTCGATAAGCGCCTTTTCTATAAGCAAGTAAATATCGTAAGGTGTTAATTTAAGCGCATTGCCATCTTTTTTCCGTTGAGCCAATCTTTTACCAACTTCCCTTGCAATGGAAGCAACGAAGCTCTGGTTCTCATCATTAAATATATCCTCTTCTTTACGTGAAAGTTGTAAGTCTACAAGAGCATTTCCTATAGTATCTGCGATTTCAGCAAGATCGAAATCACGGTCCTTACCGTTGACATTAACTTTTATCTCCGGTTGTAACAGTCGTTCTTCAAGGACTACATCACGCCAGTTAAATTGTGGTTTCTGATCTTTAGGGATGTGAGCAAATCTTTTGAGTTCTATATCTTCATCATGGGTAAAATGGCGGATCATAGTCTTATTATTTTCAGATTGTAAATCGTGCTTCAGAAAAAGTTTTTCGTTATCTTATATGGAAAATTATTTTGTTAGAACTAGAGCTCATCATCGTCAACTGACTCCAAAGCTGAAGCTTTCTGATATTCAGTCACTCTTCCTTCAAAGAAATTTTGTTCTTTTTTAATATCCATCATTTCCGCCAGCCAAGGGAAAGGATTTTTTACTCCTGGATGAATAGCCTTCAATCCAACTCCCTCAAGTCGGCGATCGGCAATATAATCAATATATTGAATGAATTCTTCTGCACTCAAGCCTACTGCATTAAGAGGCAAACAATCCATTATAAATGCCTTTTCAAGTTTGACCGCTTTTACCATAGTGTCAGTCAATTCTTGGCGGAACTCAGCTGTCCAGATATCAGGGTTCTCCTCTACTAAATCCATAAGCAAGTTACGCTGAAGTTCAATATGATTGGATTCATCACGCAGAGTATAGCGAAACATCTGTCCAATACCTGGAAATTTATTTTGACGATAAAGAGCAAGGATCATCCCAAATAAACCGTAAAATTGTGTTCCTTCCATACACTGTCCAAAGAGAAAAATATTTTTGGCTAATAATTGTTTATTCTCAGTAATCATGAGATCCATACCTCGCCTGAGATTTTTGGAATTACCCACTACAAAGTTATTTTTCATCTTAATTGTCTCTACATCATCAAACATCGCTTCAGCTTCATGTGGATTGATACCGAGTGAACTAATCATATAAATTAGCGAATCAGCATGAATATTTTCCTCATGTGCATGCCTTCCTATAACCAATTTTAATTCAGGCGCAGTTACTGATTCACGGATCACATGGAGGAGGTTGTCTCCGACAATACCCTCAGCAGCAGAAAAATAACCAATTCCCATTTTTATAATCCACCGCTCAATATCTGAAATCTCGTTCGATTGCCATTGTTCACAGTCTTTCTGCATCGGAATGTCCTCGGGCTCCCAGTGGTTGGATTTCATCTTTTTATAAAGCTCATAAGCCCACTGGTATTTGAGAGGTAAGATATTGAAATACATCGTTTCACGGCCATTAATGATTTTTTTTGCCATGTATGCCGCTTCGGCTTTGTCTCGGTCGAGTACGAATGATTTGCTCCCGATAGTGTAAGTAGTCTGCATGAATGGTGAAAAACAGTTGGTAATTCCCCCTAGAATAGGGGCTACTGGGTATCTTGAATGTTGTAACAACCTTTGATGTCTTGGTTGATCATAGTCAGATTTATAGGCATGGAAATAGTTAAGGTGCTCATAGGGAAATAAATATGTCGTGGCAAAATTTACCGAAATTTATAGGGTTTAAAGAATGATAACAACCACAACATATTGGGGAAAATACTGTGAAATAACACAAGATATGGTGTCAATATTTTTTAATTAATAAAATCACAGTTTTTTTTAGATAAGGTATTTATTACATAAGATTAGCCTAATTTAGTGAATGCACTTTGGTGAATTATTATTTACCGAGAATAATTTACTGATTTCAGCCAATTTCCGCTGCTCCGCAAGGAAGAGATATTACTTTTTATTCACCCGTTGTTCAGATACTTATTCACCTTCGCTATCCGACTAAATATAACTTATGAACATTATTCACATCTTATTGTGATATTTCATTAGGACAATCATACAGAACTTCTGACGATCTATTTTATTCATTTTTGTAAAAAAAATAGATTCATTAAAATCAACACCTCGATTAGGAAAATTCCAGATCATTCTTTTTTTAGAATCTGTGAAGCTCTAAAGCCTAAAATTAGGCCCTAAAGGCGTCGCCATAAAGTTACCTGGGCTACACTCCATTGAAATTTTCTTGCGTGTTCGCGAATAAGAAAAGGCATATTCCTACAATCAGTGAGGTTAAAAGAGGGTGCCATTTCCTTTCTAATCGTCTCTAATGGCTGGTCTGATTTCGGTGTTGCCCCTAACCAATTTTCACGGGGCGTAAATTCATTCAACCAGGTATGAGGTGTCGTTAAGATTAACTGTCCACCTGGTTTCACTAGGCCAGGGAAGCGAGCAAGTAACTGCCTGGGGTCATGCATGCGGCAAAGAAGATTCGCAGCAAGGACAACATCAAAATTATTCCATTCAGATGGTAAATTATGTGCATCAGCGACCTCAAAGCTCAAGTGGTTACGATCTATTTCACTTGATATCTCGGCTACGGCAGGCATGCAGATATCACCGGTTACTTTTATTTGATAAGGTAATTTACCTGTATCTTTAAGAAAATTCGCGGCACGGATAAAATTTTCCGAGTAATCTAATCCAATAACCTCCAAGCAATGTTCCGCTAGTTCAAAACTTGACCGTCCTACCGCACAACCAAGATCTAAGGCAGATGCCTCTTTGGGCAAAATTGCATGGTCAAGGCATTCGTTGACACATCGGTAAGGAAAATTCAATGCATCAATTGGTCCAAAATCATATGGTAATATTTCAGAAGGGTTGCCATAGTGAAAAAGTAAATACTCATTAAGAAGCTGGTCTGATTCATATGAATTATTATTCATTTTCTCCGAAAAAATAATTATGCTAGCACCCTTCTAAGTATTGAAGAGATTTCAACAGACCCAGCTTTTCTCCTTCCTCGCTTCCATTAAAATTAGCGTCCTCCAGTTCTACACTGATAATCCCTTTATACTCCGCTTCTGCTAGACGGCTAAAGGCCTCCTTCCATCGCATTATCCCGTGACCAGGAATCGCGTAGCGCCAAGCTTGATTTCCAAATGATATATTCTTCGCAAATGTCGCGGTTTGTTCATGACCGTATTCATAAAGCCTTTCTTCAACGATCTCCGTATCTTTACCATGAACATGGTAAATTCTTTCGATAAATTCTTGAAGAAAGCGTAGGGGATCAATTCCCATACGCAAGAGATGGGAGGGATCATAATTGATTCCCATGACGGCAGATGGGATTTCATTGAATAGTGCTCTATAAGTTTCAGGTGTACAACAGAGTGCTCCCGGGCCAGGCCAGCCTTCAACAACTACGCAACTAGCTGTTTTTTCGAGAACTGGGACTAACCGTGAATAACTATCAACCATATAACTAAAGTTACACTTACGCTTCCTTTGTGGATCAGCTGGAAGCATAATAACAAAAAACTTATCTATACCGCTAGCGCTACAAGCTTCAATATAATCACTGTTTTGAGCAACTGCTCTATCTCTATCTTTTTTTTCAGATGAAAGCATAGCCTGCATTTCTGGAAGTGTGCACGTTCCAACCTTAAGGCCTGCACTCATTACACTTTTTGCAGTTTTATCTCCATCTTTACCCAGATCAATAGAACCGTATCCAACATCTAGTCCCCAATTGATGAGCTCATTAAGATCCTTTTGCCATGGGCTTCCCCCGCGGCAAAACCCAATATTAAAGTTTCCCGTTATTGTTGTTCTCACATTCATCCTATCATTTAATAAGGTAATTTAAATTCACATAAAATTACTTGATGGTATTTAAGACAATGGCAAACCCTAATCACTTTGTCTTCCTTTTTAAAGTAAATGGATACTTTGTTTTTCTATCTATTAGAGCTTTTTGCCAAATTATCGGCGATGATTGGTAAAAATTCCGGCAGCCATTTATGACTGTTAATTTTACCGATTCCATGAAGATGTTGGGCTTCCTCTATAGTAAGCGGTTTAGCCTTCGCCAGTTCTTTTAAGGTTCGTGTCGTAAATATATAGTGCGGTGGCAATTTACGTGGCAACGCTAACTCAATCCTCCTTTTCTTAAGCGTTTCAAACAAACCCACATCCAATTCACCGTCAAGCTTTGTTGGCACTGAACCTTTATTCTCTTTACTTGATTTTAAATCTCGGAAATTCGCCCATGCGAGTTTAACCGTCTCCTCTCCCTTCATCACCGCATCACCTAAAGGTGTTAAAGAAATTAATGGGTATTGTCCGCCCGTCCGTCGAATCAGTCCAACACGCAAGATATCGTCAAATAATCTTCGTAAATAACCTGTGCCTTGTTGTTGAAGAATTCCGTATGTTGAAAGCTTATCGAGCCCATTTTGGAAAATTTCTGACCGTTTACTACCACTTAGCATTTCAATAATGCGCGATCTCCCATAGCGAGGGCCCCATGAATTTTTACCACTGCGGTAAGACATACGGGCAATACCACTTAAAACTTTTTGTAATATAACTTTTTCATCACTAATTGGTTCACGAATACCTTCCGGAGCGACAATCTGACAGTGATCACAACGCCCACAAGGACGGGTATCACGCTCTCCAAAATAACCCAAAATCCAAACCTGCCGACAATCCGAAGCTTGAGCATATTCCAACATCGATTCCAATTTCAAGTGGTCATGTCGGTTCTTTTCCGCTAGTGCATCGGTATCAATTTGTAGGTCATGGGGTCTTATTTCCGGATTTAGTAAACGCGTTCCACGAATGCGTTTTCCAGGTATGTCGAATCGTTCTACATAACCCTGACGAGATAAATGGATGAGTGCATTACCAACAGCCATTGAATTTGCTGTCTTCATTTTGTCCGATAGGTCATTAATTGAAATAAGAACTTCTTGCTTGACGTTGCATAATTGACGTAGATGAGAATAGACATTTATGATCAAAGATTTACCGGGATTCATTCCTTCGATGAAAAATTCCTGGACTCGCTTGTCATTGTGACGAAAAAATAGGTCACAGACTGCCGGCAACCCGTCTCGCCCTGCTCGTCCTGCTTCCTGGTAATACGCTTCAACGCTTCCAGGGATTTCAAAATGTGCAATAAATCGGAGGTCGGATCTGTCAATTCCCATCCCGAAGGCATTAGTTGCGACGACGATATCTGCCTGTCTCTTTAAAAAGGCCTCTTGTGCCTCCATCCGAATATCATCGTCCATTCCCCCGTGATAAGAAACATGAGTTAAATCCCAAGTGGTAAGCTTTTTTGCTACCTCTTCGACTTTTTTTCGTGTAGCGCAATATATAATACCCGTTTTATGTTTTTCTATTAACCCGCTAAGGTGGGCATACTTATCGGCATCTTTATAAGTATATGTGACGCGAAATCCCAGATTGGGGCGCTCAAATCCAGTGATAAACTGCTGGGGCTCTTTTAAGTGAAGTGCTGTTAGGATATCTGTTCGAACCAGCGGTGTGGCTGTAGCCGTGAAGGCTGCGATGGGTGGTCTACCCAATCGTTCAATCTCGTCTCCGATACGTAAATAATCTGGCCGAAAATCATGCCCCCACATCGACACGCAATGAGCTTCATCAATTGCAAAATAAGAAATATTAACATCTGCGAGAGTCTTAGTAAATCGCAAGTCACGAAAACGTTCCGGTGCGATATAAAGTAATTTTATCTTTCCCTCAGACACTTCTTGTAAAACACGCTTCTGTTCACTTGAGGTTAAAAAACTATTGATAAATGATGCGGCAATTCCCTGAGCATTCAATGTATCAACCTGATCTTTCATAAGTGCAATAAGGGGAGATATAACCACCGCTGTACCTGCTTTCATAAGTGCGGGCAACTGATAGCATAATGATTTACCACCCCCCCCGCGTTGGCATTACGACTAGAACATCTTTACCCGCCATAAGTGCTTCAATAATAACATCCTGTCCAGGTCTGAAAGTATCAAAGCCAAAATATTTCCGCAATGCCTTCTCAGAATCCATTACCCTCAAAATTAGTCGCCTCTAGAATTGAAGCAAGCATGGATATATCATTAATTTATTATTATAACGCTTATTCCTTTAATCGTAATCTCTTCATAATGCTATCTTCCATTAGGAGGGTAGGGCATTTTCTGATTGAAGTTTAAAATAGGTTACAAGAAATTCTTGAAGCACTTTAATAATAGATCTATTGTATTATTAAACTATGAAAGTTGTAAGTTTTGGGGCAGTCTTGTGGGATATACTCCCGCGCGGAATTTTTTTAGGTGGCGCACCCCTCAATGTCGCGGCTCATTTATCTAAGATAGGCGCTGAAGCCTATATGGTTTCAGCCGTTGGAAATGATTTCCTAGGTGATGAAGCACTCGAAAGAATGAAAATGCACCAGGTTAATACCGATTGGGTAGAACAACATGCCGATTTGCCAACGGGTACTGTTAAAGTCATCCTCGATACCAAAGGTAATGCCAGTTATACTATTCATGAAGGCGTAGCCTGGGATCGTATTCTCTTGAGGAAAGCGTTGCTTGAGTTTGTCCAAAAAGTTGACGCTGTTGTATTCGGTTCACTTGACGCTCGTAGCAATTATAATTTAAAAACTCTGACTCACATACTCAATGAAAAGGGCCCGCTTAAGATTTTTGATGTTAACCTGAGACCACCGCACGATGACATTGATCTTACCTTCACCCTTATAAAAAAGGCTGATATTCTCAAACTGAATGAAGAAGAACTGGAAAAAATATCTGGGGAAGCAATTGAGTCCTCTGGATGTGAGAAACTCATCAAGAAACTGGTCGAAAAGACTGGATTACGTCGAATTTGTGTAACCCGCGCAGAAAAGGGGGCTATTTATTTCAACGACGGCTACACAATAAATGGAAGTGCAATAGCCACAGAAGTACGAGATACCGTTGGTGCCGGAGATGCCTTTATGGCTGCTTTCATTCAAGGTGTGGTTAATGGCGATGCTGACCGAGACCCAGATTTTATTAATCGCTGCTGCCGTCTCGGCGCTTTCGTCGCCTCAAAGGATGGGGCTATTCCCGATTACAATCCAAAAAAAGTTTTCGGTTGATATCCATAAATTTTGTTCCTACTCATGCTTGGAAAGGATGCCCCCTCCCATAGCAAGTAATGTGGATTAATTTATGTTAATACATTGAAAAAAATTGCTAAATATTCAAATAGTCATCCATTATCAGGACAATAAGATAATTAACTTAAAATATTAATAGGAAACATATGAATCTTGGTTTTTTTTATGATGCCAGTGCATCCTCCGGAAAAAGATCGCACTCAATGCTTCAACGAAGATCTCGAGTTTATTGAACTGGCTGAATCTCTTGGATTCGTAGAAGGATGGGTCGGTAATCATGAATCGCTTCCTTGGGAACCGATTGCTGGTAATGATATTTTCCTTAGCGCGGCATTTCAAAGAACGAAAAACCATACGGCTGGGCCCCGGGGTGATTATCATGCCCCACAACCATCCCGTAAAAGTGGCCTCCTCCATTGCCTTGCTCGATCACCTATCTAATGGGCGTATGTACTTTGGTTATGGACAGAGTGGTGTTACCACGGATATGGAACTTTTCAACATAACCGATCCAAAAACACAGGGTCTCATGACAGTCGAATGCCTGGACATGGTTCTTAAACTCTGGTCCACCCCACCTCCCTATGAATTTAAAGGTCAATTTTGGACAATTAAAAATCAAAGTGTCGTCCCGGAATTCAGAATTGGTGAAGTACTCAAACCACTACAAAAACCACATCCACCGATTGGTACTAGTATTGTACGCGGACCCTCGATGGGAGCCAAGATGGCTGGTGCTCGCGGATATATTCCTATTAGTACCAATCTTGTTGCTCCTAGGATACTTAAGGCACATTGGAAATCTTATGCCGAAGGAGCTCGGGAAGCTGGCCGACATGAACCTAAAAGATCCATTTGGAGGGTTTGCCGTAATGTATTTATCGGTGATTCAGATGAAGAGGCATATGATTTTGCCTATAACAGTGCATTGGCGGATTCCTACATGTACCTTAGAGGCTTTTTTGCTGGAGGGAATATGCTCGACTTAATAAAAGCAGATCCCGAGATGCCTGATGAAAAGGTTGATCGTGAGTACATGGTGAGAAATCTCTGCCTTCTTGGTACAGTGGATACAGTCACTCAGCAACTACAAGATTTATATAATTATCTTGGTGGTTTTGGAACCCTACTTATGACTACCAATGATTGGGATGATAAGACAAAATGGGTTAACTCGATAGAACGCCTATCAAAAGAGGTTATTCCTATATTACCAAATCTCGATTAAGCTTAAAGTTTAAATCCTCTATTTAATGATGAAAAGTCATTAACAACCCACGAAAAAGAAGTAATAAATGAGACTAGCCACATTTGAAATTAATGGTCGAGAGAGCTGGGGAGTGGTTGTCAACCACCCTGCATAT
>PNEW01000028.1 GCA_002922725.1 Verrucomicrobia bacterium Opi.OSU.00C
AGATGTGTATAAGAGACAGTTCTCATACTTTCGAGGATTGCACCAAAGTAGCATATTCATCATGACCATATCTGCAGGTGTGAGCCCATCACACCAAGAATGGACAAAACCCAAAAAATCCTCAGACCCGAGAAACTCTGCATAACAAGACTCCTTAAAAGCAGGATGGATAATGCCACGTATCGCCCATGGCTCCTGGTCTCCTGTCCTATGCACATAGCCCTTTGAAGAGTTGATCTTCTTATATCCCTGTTCAGGAACGCAGGCCTCGGTAACTCGGCGCCCAGCCTCACGGAGAACAGGAATCCATGGGTTATTAACAAAGTCTGTTATAATTACAAACCCATGCTCATCTAGGTGGGCTAGGCGTTCTGGCGTGGCTCCAGGTTTCATAAGCCTAGGCATAGAATCAGCAAAAGTAGTCGCACGGTAATATTTATTCACTGATTGATCTATTTTCATTTTCGTTTTTGTAAAAAAACATTTTTAAAAACATAATTCAATATTTTCTAACATCAAGGGGGAGAGTGTTCCAGTAGTATTTGAGTGGATCGTCAAAAGCCCAGTCAGCATAAAGCTCACTCCAGTCAGCCCACCCTCTTTGTGGCCCAAGGGCTAGCTTATCCACTGGTTCTCTAACAGGCTGATAACGCGCACTTGTCGCAAGCCTTATAGTATCTGTGGTCACATTATCGCAGCCTTGATGAACAGTCAGACTATGAAACATCAACACGTCACCGCTGGTTAAGGGATTCCAATTCCACTCCGTTTGATCAGCCAGCCCGTTACCGATTGCAAGTGAGTCGGCATTAAGAAATCCAAGGTGATTGGAACCGCGGGCAACAGCTATACCACCCAGATCAGTATTGCAATCACCAAGCGGGATCCAAACTGTCCAAGTATTCTGTGTACCACGTACGGGTGCAAAATCCTGGTGAGGCTCTACTGTGTGATCAAAACGACGAGGAAAGACAATATGACAAATAACGCGAGGATGAACTAAGATAGCCCTGCCAAGAAGCACTTGGATTAGGTTTATGATAATCGGATGATGAAAAAAAGCATTAAAATTGCGTGATGCGAGAACCTTGTTGTAGAACACTTTCACTGCAGGAGTAGGTTTTTTTACATATTCAACATCAACATAGACTCCCTCTTTATGAAGGGCCGCATCAGGATCACTACCTTCTCTAAGGAGACCGTGTTTCTCGTGAATCAGCAACACTTCATGCCGTAGTTGCAATACTTCATCAGCTGGAAGAAGACGTGGAAAATAGAGGTAGCCGTTGCTGTTGGCTCGTGCCCGAAGTCGACATTGATCCTCTAAGACATCGCTACAATCACAAAAAGGTTCGACAATTTTCATTGGTATATTACTCATTCCTCACCTCCTGAGATGACCTCTTTAAATCAACCTGTTAAAATTATTGCGTTTTATTTTGAGATTTTAAAATGCTTCATCACCTGATCCGTATAGTAATTGATAAAAACTAATTTTCTACAAACTGCTAAAACAATTGAGGTTTGAATATCAATTATTTTCTTCATGTAATTCAATCTATTTGATATATGGGTTTTGTCCATTCTTGGTGTGATGGGCTCACACCTGCAGATATGGTCATGATGAATATGCTACTTTGGTGCAATCCTCGAAAGTATGAGAATGGTCCTAGTTGGCACCGAGACTGGACATGGTGGGGAAATGGAAAATCTTACTTCTCTCAGGAGGTTAGAGAGGATACTCCTGAAGATTATTCTGAAAAGGTTGAAAAAATTCGCTGGAAAGAAATGATAGCTCATAATAAAAAATTGATTGTTGAGCGTAATAGTGTGACTCTTTTTCTAGCACTGGTTGACGACGAGTGCCACGAGTTGGTACCAGGAAGCCATAATCGGTGGCGTACCCCGTTGGAACATGATGTACTCTTGCCAAAAGCTATGAAGGATCAAGGGGTGCCGTACACGGCTAGCTGGGATGGAGTCTCAGCACTCCCTGGTCAGGTCGCGATCCGGCTCAAGGCTGGGGAAGCTCTCATTCGCATAAAGAGTACGATCCATACTGGACACACAGTACCTGATCGCGAACGAAACAGTTTGCTGATTGGGTGGTCAAAATGGGTTGGCCCATCTAGTAAGCCATTGGTGGCAGATGCGCGAGATGCTTGGCAACTGGATCCGGCGGTTAGAGAAGCGTTGCCTTACTCTTGGATGAAAACGACATGGGACCGTTGGGCCGAAGGATTAGTGTTAGGCGATACACTTGAGGATCGCTATGCAGAGTATGATATCGATCGGATTAAAGCTGGAGAAATAGTGGGGTGGTGTAGTGAATTGGAACAGCAGGCTGCATTGGCGGGGAAATCCTGGGAACCCTACCAAACTGTAAAATAAAATAAATACACTTACAAAAGATACTGTTGGTGCCAGGGTTGAATTGCTAGTGCCTTATTTCTTCCCAACCTTTTAATTTGTTCACCATTTTACCCTATACAATATTAAGTAATGGATATTTTATTATACTTAGAGGATATATATTTTTGTCGTTTTTCTTAAATTAAATATTCTTTATAATAAATATTATTTTTTATATTAAATTACTTATGCCAAAAGAGGTAAAAGTTACTATTTTAATGGGGGTTAGTGGTTGTGGTAAAACTGAAGTAGGAAAAATTTTAGCAGAAATTCTTGGAGGATCATTTATTGAAGGAGACGATTTTCACTCTTCTTCTAATATACAGAAAATGAGCCAAAGTATTCCGCTCAACGATACTGATAGACAGGTTTGGCTAAAGACTTTGAGAAAGCTTATAGACAAACAACTAGAATTACCAGGATATAGTGTTTTGGCATGTTCAGCGTTAAAAATTGATTACCGTAATGTGTTACGATGTAATGACCCACGTGTAAAATTAGTGTATCTTAAAGGTTCACAGTCACTAATACAAGAACGCCTAGAAAAAAGAAAAGGTCATTATATGAAATCAACTTTGTTAGAAAGCCAATTTGAAATCCTTGAGGAACCACCTGATGCAATAGTAGTCGATATTAAAGCAAGACCGGAAAAAATTGCTTCATTAATTGTAAAAGAGTTAAAGTAATTTAAACTCTTTTATTTTCTTTTTGCTAAAGTTACAATAAGATCAAAAACTTTTTAGCGCATTAAATCATTAATTGAGCCACAATATCTTTTTTCTAGAGATAATATTAATAAAATGAAAGTAAGTCTTTGTAGTAACAGTTTTATACATAAGAGGTCATTCAGAAGTGAGGGTGAAGATGAATAAAAAAAATGAAAAAGATAAAATGTCTCAATATGAGCCTTGGTTTTTAGAAGATATTAAAAAGGCAGCCAAGGATCTTGGGCTTGATATTCTCAATTTATTGCATGATACCATTGTATCTAAAGAAACACAAAATTCAGAAAAAGAAAACAATACGATTGAAAAAAAGTAATGTTGTAATGTGTTTCCTCTATCGTTTGTGACTTAAAAGAGTTTTTTATTTGTGTTGTCCTGCAGGTAACGAAGCTTCCAAAGCGATGATTCTGAAACCTTTTCCACCATATTCTGCGTCAATATTGTCCCTGCCGAAACATCTTTCGCTAAGCGTGACCCCGTTGCGATATGGTAGGGTATCAAATTGTCTGTTGCGACATCGCCGAGTTGGACAGCAGGTGCAAGAAAAGTTTCCCAATTTTTGTCGTACGCACCGTGTAGATCTGTCCCCGCCACAAAATTTTGCTTAGCTCGCCCAAACAAATCATAGCGTTGCCTCATTTTCCAGCCAGAAGTTGATGTTTTCCTCAATGCGGCAGAAAGTATCGAGTAGGCTGTTTCAACACCACACAGATGGTAGGGACGAAAGATCAGACAAGATGTCCCATCCGTGTTACAGATATGGCCTTTACCAGAGATAATCTCTCGTGAATACTTGTTCTTGGCATGCACGGTTACATATACACCACCTCCCAAGCTGGTGTCATTGTTAGCTCTTAGGTAGGTTGTCTGTTCGATGATTCCACGGCCTTCGAGAATACCTCCATAGGCTTGCGGTGCTAGTACTATCGGTATCTCGGTGGGCCATGTAACGGGATGATGAAAACGGTCCCGTTCGACTGTAAGTCCCGTGGCATTGGCGACGATACCCTGCTCTGTTAAATCATCCGTTCTGATATCGATCGTGTTTCCCAGCCATGTTTTTCTCTTTTCGATGATATTGATTAAGTCCATCTGATCCATGGAGCTAATTGGTGTGAATAAATTTATATCTTCTGCGGTCAGGCTCCGTGTATCACCACATCCAAATCGAATCTCTGAATCTGAAATATCGATGATCAATCTTTTCTCTCCAAACTTACCACCACACAACACCTCTAAACCAATCTCTTGGCACCACTCAACCAGGCTGATTAGGTGGCTGGGTTGGTCGCCATCAGCGGCAGAGTAGACCAGATCTGCCTGACGGGCCATCTGGCGTAGTACGGTTCCCACACAGATATCCGTTTCTTTTGTGACCATCACTACATGGATGCCGTTTTTAATAGCACTAACAGCATGGCTAGCGCCTGCTGATGGATCACCAGTTCCTTCGACAAGGACATCGATAGGTAGGTCGTTCATCATTAGGGCTGCATCTTCGAGGATAACCTTCTTCCCTAATTCAATCCCTGTTAGGGCGTCAGTGCGATTACAAGCCACGGTAATTTGTTGTTCATCGATACCTGCAAGATGGTATGCCCGTTGGGCTGCTGCGATATTTCTATCTGCAAGAACAGATATGTTTAGATTATGAATACTCTCGGCCTGCGTGACGATGGCGGTGGCATATTGTCCTGTACCGATAATGCCAGTCTGGACGACCTTATCTATAGGGCTAGTCAATGACATCTTATTTTGGTGAAGAGTTTTCGTGGGGTTCAGGTCTATTATTAATGGATTCCCGATTGCATATATATAGAAGCAGGAGTATCTCACTAGCTTAGTCAAGTTCTACGGCGAATATATAATTACTGTCTACTAACCCTTTAATTTATAAATTTTACTTTTGATTCTTTGATCTTGTTTATTTAAAAAATTCTGACTTTCTAGTTCTCGTATTTATGAAAAATATCGAGCATCATCGAGTCCATTGCTAAAGAGGAGTTCAATAATGCCAGATCTAAAAGTTCGCCGTTTAGGATGCACCGAGATGACACCAAAGGCGCTTGGATTGGGTTGCGGATATTTGGGTAATATACATCAGCCAGATGATGAGGCGGTGATTACGATTCGGGAAGCTATTGAAAAGGGAATTGATTTTGTTGATACGTCTCCAGAATATGGAGTCAGCGAGTATCGAGTTGGATTGGCATTGGCTGGCGGATGGCGTGAAAAGGTGTACCTTCAAACTAAGGTAGGTTCTCATCCCAGATTCCTTCGTGATTTTTCTAAAAAAGCGACGATATGGAGCTTGGAGAATAGCTTTAGGTTACTTCAGACTGAGTACGTGGATTCAGTATTGATTCACGGCCCACGCTACGACATTGAAGCACCATTGGGAGCTTGTTTGGATGTATTGGTTGATTGGAAATTAAAAGGACGCATCGGTCATATTGGCATCGGTGTTCGCCAGCCTGAATTCCATCGACGTGCGATTGAAACTGGCGAAATAGATATTATATTATCTTTCCTGGACTACACTCTGCTTTCTCAATCTATCACCAAGACGACAATTCCTCTTGCCTTGAAAAATGATATCGGAATCATTTTGGGTAGTCCATTGTGTGGCTCGCTTCTTGCAGGGCCAGAACCGAAAAACAAATCTATTAAAAAGCTACTCCCAGATCGAAACGGGATTGTACCACCTTCGCTTGTAGGTGGGCCGATGGACACTGCAGCAATCTCTTCTGCACATCAGATTTGGCAATGGTGCAATGAACAAAGTTTGAATATCAGAGACTTGGCAATGCAGTTTGTACTGAATGCCCCGGTTAGAGGTAATGGTATTGTACTTGCCGGACCATCCAACGTGAGGGAGTTCGACGAGGTATATGCGAGCGCCACAACAAAGGTGCCAGAAATTGTGTGGAAGGACTTTAAAACTGCCTTTGGAGTGAGGATTTAAACCTCTAGATTAGGACACCAAATTGGCGACTTTAGACAATCGGTATTTTTAAGGCTGTGCCTGAGAAGTACATTATGTTTTGAGAGATAATTTAATACTAAAACTTCTCAAGAAAAATAAAATTTACTATGGCCCATTTTTATAATGTGTTATTTTGCCGGGTGATGTTATTATTTTAACCAGGACATATTATTGCATTGCATAGGTAGAATATGGATATCAAGGTAAAACAATGGGAATTGGCGTAGGCATAATTGGTTGGGGCGCGATCTCGGAAATACTGCATGGCCCGTGTCTGGCCGGGATGGAAGAATGCGAGTTTGTCGCTGTTTGCGACAGTAGAGAAGAGCGTTTATCGCATGCGAAGGACGTCTATGGATGTAAGGGATATACAGACATCGACATTTTTCTGGAGGATCCGGATATTCATTTAGTGCTGGTTGCACTACCCAATTTTTTGCACGGACCGACAACTCTTCGTTCGCTGGAGGCTGGAAAGCACGCTATCAGTGAAAAACCAATGGCATTTGGGCTCGCTGAAGCAGAGAATATACTGCGAACAGCGAGAGAGAACAAGTTAATCGTAACAACTCATCAGAATCGCCGATGGGATCCCTATTATCTTATGATTCGGGAATTTATTGACGAAAGGAGGTTTGGAAACCCTATTTTCTTCCAATCCAGAGCCCTCAGCGGTCCCTGGAAAAAGACGTGGGCGGGGAGCAGTAAATTCACCGGTAAGGGTCCGTTCATGTCGTTTGGACCCCATCTACTAGACCAGATATTGACTCTAGCCCCCTCAGGGTCCTATCCTTGTATCCGGCGTTGTAAAATCGATCTTGGCTGAGGATGACTACTTCAATGCATTCCTTACCTTTTCTAATGGATCGACGGCGCTTATAGAATTGAGCAAGGCAACGCGATTGAAAGGTGCGGAACGGTTCCACATATCTTTTGAAAAGGGCGACTTACTTGTTACCGCGGCTGATTCAGAAACTTTTTGGTGGCACCTGAAAGGGGATGGAGAAAAGGTACATAAAGAGAAGGTACCGGAGGCGCCTCCCTTCCCTATACAAAGTCAGCCGTTTTATCAGAATGTATTTGCCGCCATTCGAGGAGAAGAGGCCCTCATTGTCAAGCCGGAGCAGAGCCGCAGGTACGCCGCCGTCGCTGAAGCTATAGTAAGGTCTTCCGAAGAGAAAAAATCATTCGTCGTAAGCTGCGACGAAGCAGTCGATAAAGGTCGGATTGATCCAGTTTAAAAGTGATCCAAAGTTTGTATTTTTTCTCACATTGTCCTCGCCTTTATAGGTAAATTCAGGTAACCTCTCTCAATGAATAACCATAAAATCACTGGTGCGGGTTGGCTTAACGACCGCGTATCTATATCAGTACCAAAGCGATTTGTTATCTGATAGGAAAAGAAGATGGATTATAGAAATTTTGGGCGAACAGGGGTAAAGGTCAGTCCACTCTGTCTTGGGTGCATGATGTTTGGAGGGGAAACAAATCCTAAGGATTCATACGCGATAATAGATCGTGCAATCGATGCTGGAATAAATTTTTTGGATGTAGCTAATGTTTACAATAGGGGGCGAAGTGAGGAGGTGACTGGTGAAGCACTCAAACGTAACGGTAAACGCGAACGTATTTTTCTATCCACAAAGGTTCACGGTACTATGGCTGATGACGACCCCAATGCTCAGGGTAACTCGCGTCGCCATATCATAGAACAGTGCAATTCCAGTCTTCGCCGCCTGCAGACCGATTATATTGACCTTTACCAAATCCATAGGCCACAGTCGGACACACCTATCGATGAGACCTTACGTGCTTTTGATGATCTTATTCATGCAGGTAAGGTTCGTTATATTGGCGCAAGTACTTTTGCTGCCTGGCAGTTTACAGAATCGCTGTGGGTTGCAAAAGAACTGGGGTTAAACCGATTTGTCTCTGAGCAGCCTCCTTATAACATATTGGATCGACGCATTGAGCGTGAACTCATTCCCATGACCCAGACTTATGGAGTGGCCCTGATTCCCTGGAGTCCCTTGGCTGGTGGTATGCTCACGGGCAAATATTCTAAAGAATGGAAAGCATCTGGTACCGCCCGATATAATCGAGCAAAGCCTTTATGGAGTCAAAGACTTACCGACGCGGCATTTATAGCCGTAGAGGCGCTTAAACCTATCGCTGAAATGAAAGCTTGCCCTCTCTCACAATTATCTCTCGCTTGGTGCGTGCAGCAACCAGGTGTGACCAGTCCTATTGTCGGACCCCGCACTATGGCACAACTAGAAGACAACTTAAAAGCTCTCGATATAGCTATTACTGATGATGACCGGAGAAGTATTGATACTGTCGTGCCACCTGGCCGTATGGTATCTCCCTATTACGAGGCAGATTTTGGCCCTCACCTTTTTACCTGGTGAAGATAATTAGCGATTGGCTTAATGTGAATGTAGTACAAGCTCATCATAGTAAGTCGAACCTATAAAACAAAATGGTTTTGGGTATTACAGATGTGAAATTTGACACCCCCAAAAAGAACATTTTTATAGCAAAATATTTAGCACCATGATTAATCAATACACGCTCAATCTTGCGATTATTCGTTTTTAATTTACTAAGTTGTCTTCCAAGACTTACCTGGAGGTCAGATTTCCGGTGCTGAGTCACTGTGGTTCTTCACCTGCCACTACATATAGGTTTATTAAATTTTAAATTTTTATGAACAAACTATTTTCCGAAGAACTTGGTCTACCAGCCAGAGGAAAAAGTATGCGCACGACGCGTCGGCCCAATCTTGATCCGGGTGATAAGGTCGATCTTTTTGATGGGTGTGGGCCAGGGTGTATCTTTCACTGGTGGATTACCAACACCATTAAGCAAGACCATGACGTACGTGATCCTGCTCACGATCTTCAACTAAAAATTTATTACGACGGAAAATCATATCCTGACGTAGACCTTCCCCTGGCTAAATACTTCGGCATCCTTTTTGATCTCGATGTCTATGACATGGGCAGCACTGCCATAAAAATGCTACCCGAAAATGCATTTAATTTTTACTTACCAATGCCTTTTCAGGCTATGCGAATCGAGATCGAAAACCGGAGTAACCGAGCCATCTGTATCTGGTTTATGGCAGATTGGCAGAAATTTAAAGACGATACTCTGCTTACTGATATGAGGCTTAAAATTATTCATAAATCGGCTTGCCCGGCAGAGAGCTACGGCAGTTTTCTTATGGCCGACCTTTCTGGTGAAGGATTTGTAGCCGGGATGGTAAAAGGTGTGCGTGTAAAGGATGATAGTGATGGGTGGTTTCACACGGGGGGTGATCTGTGGCTGCTTGATGGGGAACAAAATCCTCACGCCTTACACGGGATTGGTGGTGAGGACGCTTTCAATATGAGTTTTGGTATATGGGATACCCAGACGGATTGGATCGGCTCACCTTACATCCATCTGGTCGGAGAATCTCGGGACGTGGGTCCAGGGTATGAAGGAGTCATGTATCGTTTTTTTTGGCCCAGACCCGGTCTGGTTTGATCACTCCGCGATACTTCGTTTTGGTTCCAAAGCCAACGATCTTGAAAGCTTGATCTATGCCTACTTGCAACCCAAGGATGTTCCCAAGGTATTGACCATCCCTTCATGGCAGCTTGCCGGACCATTTCCGTGTATATCGTACAAACATTTTAAAAATATGGAATGGGCTGATGATGATATATCTACGTGGCCTGATTCTTACACAGCGAATTTTGGTCAGTACCTGGTTAATGAAAGTCCAAATGAGTTTAAAATTCCTCAACAATTGGTCACTGAGCACGGGTGGTGCGATTTCTCGCGATTTTTCAGAGGTAGAAAAGGAGGAAATGTGGGTACCCAGCCCTGTGAGGTGAGCGCCTACGCTGTAGGCAAAATTTTAATCCCCAAAGAGGGAGACTATATGTTTGACGTCGGTTTCG
Organism: Verrucomicrobia bacterium Opi.OSU.00C; assembly: GCA_002922725.1. GTDB lineage: Bacteria > Verrucomicrobiota > Verrucomicrobiia > Opitutales > PNEW01 > PNEW01. Next base: position 10,077 of record PNEW01000028.1, read on the forward strand.
ACGATTGGTTACGGCTCTGGATCAATGGGAATGAGCTTCACGCCAATCGACATGATTGCGGTTTTGAAGTCGACAGAGTTAAGGTCAAGTTGCCTATGGGCGAGTGCGAAATTAGAGTTAAGCTTTCTAATTTTGATAATATGCAGTGGCGACTCTGGACATTTTGTGTGACCGTAAGAAAGGTCTAGCTAGGCGTTTCTTTCTGATAATCAATTGTACTTTTAGGATTCACGGGTGAAGGTGTAAGATGTCGAGTTATAAGAATACTTTTGTAGATTAAATTAGATAATATATCCTCGATAAAAACTTCATTAATGTTTTCTTTTTGATCATTCGTAAATGATAAGATTTGTGCGATTAGCATTAACCCACTCCCAGTTAATTTCTACACCAATTCCAGGCTTTTGGGGAACAGAGATATGACCGTTACTATCTACTGCTTCGAGTGAGTCATCATAGTCTATATATAATTCAGAGGGATGACTGATTTGCGCGTTTGGATGAACTAATCCCATTTCGTAGTAGTTTGTATTGCGAACAGAAGCCATACATTGTCTTACTGTCGGGTTTGCACCGTGAAATTCGATATCGATTCCCAAGGACTCGGCGGCATGCGCCAATTTCATTACCCCAGTTATCCCGTCATAACCGACATCTCCACGGACAAAGTCAGTGGCTTCAGCTATCGCGAAATCAATATGGGGTTCTAGGCTGCGTACATGTTCTGTCTGAAGAAGCGGGGTTTTTATTAATTGGCGTAGTTTACGGTGCGCAAACTGGGAGATGCCCCCGTCTCTAAAAGGATCTTCGTACCAGAAAAATTTAGCCTCATCACAAGCCCATCCCACCTTTAGTGCGTTGCCGAAAGTAGTAAGTTCACATGCTGGGTCTAACATTAAGTCCATATCATCTCCCACTGTCTCCCTGACACCGAGAACATTGGCAATTTCCTTTTTTATCGGAGCATTACTCCAACCATGAATTTTAAAAGCAGGGTATCCGATTTCTTTGCACCTTAGAGCGAATTCTGAAAAGGCTTCAGGACAGTCCAGGCCACCATTTTCATCACCGTGATAAGTGCTGGCATAACATGGTAAACTTTTTTTATAACCACCTAATAGTTTGTGGATAGGGGCATTGTAGTATTTCCCTGCTATGTCCCACAACGCATTGTCTATCTGCGCAAGGCCAATTCTTGCCACTTGGCGTAAAGCCCGCTTGATATCGTCATTAATACGCTCGCGCTGAAGCGCAGGCTTACCTTTCAAATAGTGCCAGAACATTGGTATTGTCGAAAGTTCAGCGAAGTTACCTGTAGCAAAATCGCCTGTAATTCCCTTATCGGTTAGAATTCGGATGACACAGCCGACCATTTTCAGTGAATTACCAGGAGTGTAAACAAGGTTAAAGCCATTGTAATCTCTACCTAAATCTTTCAGCGAGTATTCATATTGATGAATCTCCAAACTTGTTATTTTGGGGTCAGCCATAAGTTATTTATTTACTTTTAATAGTTGTCTTGTGATTCCGAATTAGCTTTTTGATAGATGTATGAACAAAGCTCCCTGGTGCGAGCATCAATTTTTATATTTTGAAAATTCTTGTCATCTTGCGCGAGTAAAGATGCTGTGATAATAATTAAAAGGATGATTAATGAGTATTATACATAATTTGATATTATTTTAAAGGAGTAGACTATGCACATCACTGACGCGCAACTCGCCACTTATAAAAAACAGGGCTTCTTAATCGTCGAAAACTTCTTGACTGAAGATGAGAGGAAAGCTGCGCTTCATGGCTTCTTTACTTTATTCGCCCCGTCCTTCGATGAATATGAATCTCAAAAACGAAAGAATAACACGCCGAAACAGAGACTCTTTCCCTGGGATCACTCCGGTCTCAATCACGTCACTGTCCATCCGGATTTGGTAGATGCGGCCGAGCGCGTTTTCGGCACCCGAGAAATTCGCCTTTGCGAAGGACATCTGGGGATGAAATATGCTGGCGAGAAATACAATACTAAATTTCATATCGACTACGGTAATAATACACTGGGACCAATCATCGAGCCCGATGATTATATGCACATGGACTTTTTCTATTGTTTCGATGATGTGGAGCAGGATTTGGCACCGATCCGTATGGTACCCAATGGCCGACCCGACGAGGAGGCGGTGCCGATGATCGTACCTGGTGGCTCAGTCTGTCTGTACAGTATATTCACTCGGCACGCTGCTTCTGAATTCACTGCACTTCGAGGACATCGACCAGCTATGCATGTTTGCTATTCCCGCAAAGATCGCCCTTGGGATGGGGGTCGTACCTTCACTTATAAAAGCGGCGCCAGCAACGAAGCGATGTGTCGCTTTATGATTGAGGCTACACCGCGCCAGCGAGAACTGTTAGGGTTCCCGCCTCCGGGGGATCCGCTGTGGACCAAGCAATTTATTGAGGGAATGGCAAAGAGATATCCCGGGTTTGACACAGCCCCGTACTACTAGTTTCAAGTTGCACAATCGTGGAACGATATTACCTTTACCAATGAGGATGCTATTACTGTTTCTACTGAAGAGCTGACTATTGAGTAGAATATTTTAAGACCAAAACGAAATACTAAAAGTACAATTATCGAAAGCCGAATGAATTCGATGCACGACAGGTTTCTCTTGCTGGATAATCGCAATGTTGAAAGCACGGAGAACGCAAAACTCACCGTGGGGACGGTGAAAAAAAACGAGAATAATCCGCTTTTTGGCGAGGATAACCCCTGGGAAAAACGTTTTGATAATCTCTATGGTAACGTAATTTACGATGAAGAGGAAAATATTTACAAGTGTTGGTACAGTCCTTTTATTATTGATCTCTCCGCAAGAGGTATGACGCTTGAAGAACGTAATAGTCCTTATCCTATCCCCAAGGATAGGGAGATGGGGCTCTGTTACGCGATATCCAAAGATGGGATCACCTGGGAAAAGCCCGATTTGGGTTTGATCGATTACAAAGGCAACAAGAAAAACAATATACTCTGGCGTGGCCCTCATGGCGTGGGCATATTTAAAGATAAATTTGATTCGGACCATACACGTCGATACAAGGCTATCTATTCTGGTTTATCAGTCAGCGTTTCCGCCGACGGTATTCTTTGGGGAGAACCCATCGCTTGCGAGGGAGTTGACGTAGCGGGGGACACACACAATAACGCCTTCTTCGCGCCGACGATTGGGAAGTATGTCGGTATTAGCCGCACAAGTAATAATAAGGTGGGTCGTCAGGTAGCGAGAATTGAAAGCGAAGATTTTGTCCATTGGTCGAAAGAAGAGGTGGTCATGGAAGGGATTAGTAAGAATCTCCAACCCTACGCGATGCCGGTATTTTTTCATGCCGGTGTTTATCTTGGCCTCGTAGCGATTCATCAACAGGATTCCGACCGGGTATGGACTGAACTGGCTTGGAGTCCGGATACAAAGTCATGGCAGCGTATTTCACCCGGAACTCCACTTATTCCTGTCTCAGAGGAGAAGATGTACTATGACTGGGGTTGTGTCTACGCGGCCGCCTGTCCCGTTTTTATGGAAGATGAGATTCGGCTCTACTACGCGGGCAGCGATGGGTTGCATTGGAGCTGGCGCAACGGTTTTCTTTGCCTAGCGACACTCCGCCCGGATGGGTTTGCTGGCTATGAGCAACAATCCGAAAAATCCCAGGCAATGATAACAACGGCTCCTATTGATTTCGCGGGTCAATTACTCCAGGTTACCGCGGATGTTGAAAAAAGAGGTGCGATTAAGGTGACCGTTTTAGATACAGAGGGGAATAAAATTTCTGCTGCTGAAGTTGAAACAACGGTGACTGATAGTCCACTGCAACTAAATAAGAATATTAAAAAGGATCGAATTCAGCTTAAGTTTGAGCTGAATAAAGCAAAACTCTACGCTTTCAGTTTTGGTAATTAAAACTGGTGATAAATCGGTTATTGGTAAATACTAAACAGAGTATATTTCAAAATAACTTATTATTTTTAGTATTTATGAATATAATTTCCTCGTAGTTCTCGGGTGTTACTTTAATTGATATAACAATGTGGAAAAACAGACTATAAAATTAATTACCGTTCTCCTATGGAGTAACCGGTTTCAGCGTCAAGTAGGTCCACCTCCGCTATTTGCACTGAATCCTCTTCCTGTTCGATGAAGTATTCCTGTATTATCTTATTATTCTTGGTTGTTTTGATTTGCATAGCAGGGCATAGTGCAAACGCAACGCCGAACCAAGAAGTCATTAGTTGGAGTGAACTTCCCGAATTGCCTAACAAGTTTGGGCTGGGAGGAGCTTTTACTGGAGTCAGTAATGGCGCTCTCATTGTCGCTGGGGGTTCGAATTTCCCGCATGGAACGAAATTGATGATACAAAACAGAACTTGGTATGACAGCATTTACATACTCCCAAATAAAAGGGAGAAAAAATGGTTAACCGGCTACAAATTGAATAAACCGATCGCTTTAGGTGCCTCTGTAACTAGCGATGATAGTTTGATTTTAATTGGGGGTAGCAATACTGAGGGCAATCAGAGCGAAGTGGTCCAGTTAACGTGGAATGCATCTTCTCAGATAATTAATCAAGTGGCTCTGCCACCTCTTCCTCAGGCACTCTCTTTAATCGGCGCCACTGAAATTGATGGTGTCGTATACGTGGTTGGTGGCCAGTTTGAGCGAGAAAATATGAGTCTAAATAAGAATTTTTGGTCACTTGATCTTAAGAATTTAGATTCCGGTTGGAAATCGTTAGTCCCCTGGGAGGGCCCGGCAAGGAGAAGTGCCATCGTTGTAGGCCAGAATATTGGCAATGGAAAATTTGTATACATCATTGGCGGTGAAGGAAGTATTCAAAATGAAAATGGTGAGACCCAAAGTAGGCATTTTAGCGACGGCTACCGTTATTCCCTTCGTTATGAAAATTGGGAGCCTATCGCTGACGCGCCTCATCCCGTTACCGGGGCCCCTGGAATTGCCTATGGACAATCACATATTCTTATCTTTGGAGGCAATACCTGGAAACAAAAGGATGTGGATTCAAGTAAGGATCATCCTAGCTATTCAAACGATCTTCTCGTCTATCACACGATCACTGATAGCTGGGTGGTAAAAGGTGGATTACCATTAGGGGTTGTGTCTTCTGAAGCGGTGTCTTGGGGTGATGGAATCGCTATTACCGGTGGAGAGACAGAACCAGGGCTAATGACCCCTAAGGTTCAAATGATGATTTATGATGCGGGAGCGAATGCATCGTTTGGAATCATAAACTATGCTTTTCTACTGCTGTATATGGTGGCGCTTATCTATATGGGGCTTTATTTTTCCAAGAAGGAGAAAGGGACAAAAGATTATTTTGTCGCCAGTCATCGTATACCTTGGTGGGCGGCAGGGCTAAGTATTCTGGGAACAGGACTTAGCGCCCTAACTTATATTTCTTATCCCGCATTGGTTTACTCAACGGATTGGTTCTTATTTCCCCAAAGGATTGGGTTAATCATTGCCCCCTTAATTATTATCTATTTTTTCCTGCCATTTTATCGAAGACTTAATGTTACTACCGCTTACGAATACCTGGAGAAACGATTTAATCTACCTGTTCGCTTATATGGAAGTATACAATTCATGATTTTTCAATTAATCAGAATTAGTATTATCCTTTATCTACCGGCAATCGTTCTCTCCACCATCGCGGGGATTAATATCTACTTATGTATTCTCTTAATGGGATTAATCAGCACCTTTTACACCGTGCTAGGTGGTATCGAAGCGGTCGTATGGTCGGATGTATTACAGGTCATTATATTTTTAATGGGTATCATTATTGCCCTCATTGTTATTCCTTTTTATATCGATAATGGTTTTAAGGGAATAATCGATATTGGTTTGGCCGATTATAAATACCGTATGTTCTATCTGGAATGGGACATTACAGCGCCTGTTTTATGGGTGTTATTAATTAGTGCTACTTTTAGTTCTTTTATGGGACCATCTACAGATCAAACCACGATCCAAAGGTATCTTACGACGAAAGACGAAAAAGCGGCCGCGAAAGGAATATGGTTAAATACTATAATAGGTATTCCCATCGGGTTTTTGTTTTTTTGGGATGGGTTCCGCCCTTTACGCCTATTATAAAACACACCCTGTCGCAGTAAGCATGGGAATGCAGAATGACGCTATTTTCCCTCTTTTTATTGCACAAAATCTTCCCTTCGGGCTTGCTGGTTTTGTCATTGCAGCCATCTTTTCCGCCGCGATGTCGAGTCTTGACAGCGGGATGAACTCGGTGGCCACGGTCTTTGTCACAGATTTTTACCGACGCTTCAAACCCAAGAAACCCGATCGTCTCTATTTGTATCTCGCTCGCTCGGTTACCTTAGTCGTCGGTCTCATTACCACCGTTATCGCACTCTTACTGGTTACTTTTGATATTCATAATGCCGCATTATTTGCTGCTTCTATCGCAGGATTATTTATCAGCGGATTGGGCGGACTATTTGTCCTGGGTATCTTTACACGACGTACGAATGGTATTGGTGCCTTAGTTGGTGCGATCACTAGCGCGATAGTCCTTTATTTTGTGAAAATAGAAACACCGATACACTTTTTACTCTACGGATCTATCGGATTTATCACCTGTTTTATCGTTGGCTATTTATCCAGTCTATTTATACCCGAGCGGAAAAAATCTCTCGAGGGGTTGACGATTTATACTATGCCCACGATGAAGAAATAGAAAATTGGATGACTAATGAAATAGGGTTCAGAAAAACTTGATTACTCGGCCTTTAAAATTATCAGAACAGAACTTTCTATCAGTAAAATAGATAAATTAAATTATTAGCTATTTTGTTTTAAAACTACAAAACTATGTGGTGGAGTCAACTGATACGTATACTTGTCAACCAGGGAAGTTTGCTTCCAGCACGCGACTGATCTCATTGCGGCGGCTGTAGAATTTTCTTGTACCTTCGTCTTTTCCTACCCAGAGGCGAGGAGGAAAGATTGTGTAGTCGCTGATGTGTTGGTCCGTCGTTCGCCCACAGTACAGATGAATGGTACGACGCTCAGAGTTAGTGATACGGACGTTGCCAGCGTGCACAGAGTAGGCATTGAATAAAATGGCGGTACCTGCATTGCCTGTAAGGTGTAATGCCGTCGACATGTTACACTGCTCTAAAGGTAAAGGAGCAGCCATCTGAGCGCTACCTGGCAGGATACTGAAGGTGTGAGTGGTGTCGTTGACATTTGTTAGATAGAAGACGATAGATAGATAGCGGGTATAGTACGGGGGATGTGGGTCCCCGCCACAGGAGTCCCGGTGCCAGTGGCATTCCGTAGGGCCGTTCTGGTTTGCACCGCGAATCATGATGGTATGTTCGTCTGCGCAGACGTCTGGTCCCATTATGGCTTCCATCAGGGGAAGCAGGGTAGGGGGCCGCATGGTAAAATCGAGTTCAGGGTTGGCTAAGAGAATATTGAGCGCCTGCTTACGACCGTACGCATCCCGCCACAGTGTAGGGTGGGTTTTAAGATCACTATCAACGACAGCATTGATAGTGTGAATTTCTGTCGCGTTGAGCGCATCAGCTACAACTAGATACCCATTCTCGGAAAAAAACTGTAGCTGCTCAGAAATCACAATAAATATTTGGGTAAATAAAAGCTAATATTTTCATAATATCATCATATTGTCTGGCACCATATGTTTACAATACTATTTGGAAAAATGAGTATCCAGTTGAATAGGTTTTATTATCCAAATGCTTTCATTGCTCTTCAGCATTCGAAGTTTCTAAGCTGTGAACCTGAGTAACTATTAAAAATCGGGTAGAAAAAATACACGGACATATACAAGCTTATGGATTGTTGATTGAGAGAGATGTGTATTTGTATAAGCCCCACCCCTTGTAATGTATCAACAATGTATTAGTTTCATTACCTATACTTACTTCTTTTTACTATTCTGTTTTAAGGGCTATATTCTTAAAAGTAAAAGGGTAATAATGAAAATAAAATGCTATTGATCTGCTTCCCATTGTCCGTCATATCCAGTGTAACCATCAACATATGGTTTTAAATGTCTCGGGAGATTTTCAATCATCCTTTGAGCCGTCAAAGGTAAAGACCAAGGTGCATTAATTTTAATCGACTTGGGACGTAATCCGATACCGCAAGAATAGCGTCGTTCGTACGTAGCCATATTTGTGTGGAAAGTTCTATCAGCAAAGCAAATGAGGTCACCAGGTTCGGCAACAACTGGGACACAGCCAGGAACATTGATACTTTTGTAGGTAGCCTCAACATCATCGCCTATAGGATGAAAGGAATTACGATTTTTTGTAAGCTCAAATCCTTCAGGTCCATCCCAGTCTAAATAATGTGATTTTTCTATCACCGCAATTCCACTATGATCGGGATGGCTACCGTTTAGATAAAACCAAGCACCGCTTAATAATCCGTGGCAGTTAAGAAGATCACTGGCGACCTTAGGTGTTTTGATGTGCTCTCGACTATCCGTGTGCCATGTACCAAAAGATTCACCAGCGGTTCTAAGGATAGCAGCCGAACGATGAAGACACAGGTCTTTTGTCCCATAAACTTGATAGTTAAAGTTTAAATAAGGGGCGTTTTCAATCAGTTTCCATAAAGGTCTGCTGACTTCGGCAAACGCTAAATGACTGCGGTTTGATGCTGGAGGGATATTCAGGCCAGGGTCTATGAATTCATCAATCGAACACTTTAATTCTTTAACTAACTCTTCCCCAATCATCTTACGAATAACGCAGTAACCATATTCATTTATACATTTGATTGCACCCTTAAAGTTATTTACATCAAAATAGATATTATAATTAGGGTTGATCATTGTTTATAATTTGGTTAATTCTTTTGATTAAGAAATATCTTTATTTTAGAACCTCCATCACTAAATTCTCCGCTATGAAATTTTTATCAACAATATTCATTCTCGCTTGTGCTGTTATTTCTAGTATTGCCCAGGGACCTATTAATATCGGTTCTCGTCTGGAGCTTTTCGTTGATGATTATTTAATCGCCGAGTTGTCTGATGGAGCCCGACTGATCTTAAAACATCCCACTCCGCAGGAAGTGGCAATTGTCCATGATGAACCCTGGGAAGGCAACAATAGCGGTTACCACAGTATCTTTAAAGACGGTGATCTATTCCGTTTGTACTACAAGGCGAACCAGTTAACTACCACCGAAGGTAACCTCGACCGGACGCACCCGCTATTCTTTTGTTACGCTGAAAGCGACGACGGTATTCACTGGCGCAAGCCGGAACTTGGACTCATCGAATTCAACGGCTCAAAGAAAAACAATATAATGTGGGCCGACAACCTGACCGATGGGGAAGTGCCGTCCGGTACCGCGGTAGTTATTTCCATTGTTGTAAAAGGTGACGATCTCAAATATCAATGGTATATCGGAAAACCTGGTGATACTTCTAACCCGATTGCAGGTGCAACCAGCAACACACTGAATACCGGCCCCCTCAATGAGAGCACAAATTTCTGGGTCCAGATAACAACGAAAGCCGGAGTTTATATTAACAGTGATACTTCGGTCATAACCGTTACGGCTCCCACCGTCACTCCTGTTCTTGAGAATTTGGACAGTACTGCCGAAAAAGAGATGCAAGGTTCTGACGGGAACGTGTTTGGTCCGATATTTCTCAATACCGTCGATGCAGCACATTCCACCGTGTTTAAAGACACAAATCCGGAAGCTTCACCGGATGCTCGTTACAAAGCTATCCGTGTATCCGGTGATTTCGAGGGATTAATGGTTTTTAAGTCGGCTGATGGCATTCATTGGACTGCAATAACTCAGAGCGTCGTACCATTCATCTGTACCTGTCTCTTATACACATCT
>PNEW01000029.1 GCA_002922725.1 Verrucomicrobia bacterium Opi.OSU.00C
TGATAATACTGCTCAACCTACATTGAGTGTTGATGCTACCTTTGCCAATGAGGATGGCGATGCCATCTCTGTTACTACTGAAGAACTCACTATTGAGTAGTGAGATTAATCACTCTTTGTTAGTTTATCAAAAAGAGGTGGAATTATAAGAAAGTCTTAAATTCGTTTCAGTTCTCCTTATTCAATTAAAAAATCGCGAAGCTCATTGACAAAAGACAACACTTATTTTTTAGATTTTCAGTAGGAGGTAAATATGACTAACGATAAAAATATGAAGGTTTTGGTAATAGGCGCTCACCCTTCGGATCCGTTCCCTGCTAACGCAGGTACCGTAATCAATCATGTTAATAGGGGAGATGAAGTGATCCTTATGACTTTGACTTATGGAGAGGAAGTCCACACGGAGCACTATCTTGGTAAATCTCGGGATGAACTCAGGAAAATACTTCGTGAAAATAGTGAAAAAGCGGCAGCTGTTCTTGGTGTCAATGACTACCGATTTTTAGACTTTGGAGATACACCCCTCATAGCAACACGGGAAAATATGCTAGAGCTTGGGGAATCCATACAGGACATTCGACCTGATATCATTATATGTTCTCATTATCCTTTTAGGGAGACTCATTACGGGCACGACCATGGAGAGGCTGCGCGTATGTTAGAGCGTGTGCCATCGCATCGTGTTCACTCAGGCAAGGAAGGCCATAGACCTAAAGCGATTTGGTTCAGTGCAAATGAACAAAGTATGAATCATCCTATCTATCGCTCCCCCGATACTTATGTGGATATTTCGGATGTTATCGATCAAAAAATCGAAGCTTGTCTTCATACTTGGAACCCTTGGGCCTGTTCATCAGAAAAGCTCAAAGAAATAGGACCTCCTTTACTACGAGCTGTGGGTATGGAGCAAGGTCGAGTGGTTGGAGTCGAATATGCTGAATCTTATGAAAGCCCTTGGCTTAAGAATAATATTGTTACACACCTAGGGACCTAGACAAAATAAATATTATGTATAAACCACTTCCTGAGAAATTAACGATTAAACAGTCACCTATCCACGGACTAGGAATATATACTAAAGATAATATTTCACAAGGAGAACGATTAGGTATTATTCACATTAGAGATACTAGATTTGAAAACGACTCAATTCGCACTCCCTTGGGAGGATACATTAACCATAGTGAAGATCCAAATTGTGAAAAAATAATTATTGACGATTTAACTTGGATAGAAGCCAAAAGAAATATTTTAAAGGATGAAGAAATTACCGTCAAATACACATTGTATAGTGTAAATGACTGAACATAATTTGTGATTTTCTGCTTTGCTTAATTATATTTTACCACCCGCTATATTTAAAATGGCACTTTCAGGAATGCTATACTTTTCCCATTATCAACCAACGAAAACGGCCTAAATAGGCTTATATAGACTAAATTTTCGGAACAAACCTTTTGAATAAATCATTAGGTACATAAAACTTAGGAAATTTATGTGTTATGGCTAAAATGACTGGAGCTAAATTCATTGCTGATACATTTTATGGACATGGGTTAACCCATGTCTTCTACATGCCTTATATCGCACCTAGGGCACTGATGGAAATGGAAAAATTGGGAATAAAGCGTATTCAGACTCATGGCGAAAAAGCTGCTGCGTACATGGCAGACGCTTACGCACGTGTAAACCGAAGCCCTGGTCTTTGTATGGCCCAATCAGTGGGCGCCGTAAATCTCGCTGCAGGCTTACAAGATGCCTATCTGGCTTGTTCCCCAGTTATTGCCATCACTGGGCGAGAGTACCAAATCAACCAACAACGGCACGCCTATCAAGAAGTCGATCACGTAAATCCCTTCTCAGCAGTTACTAAATACAGTGCCTATGTATCCAATCCCGAACAACTGCCTATTTATTTACGCCAGGCATTCCGTTCGGCGACATCAGGAACACCAGGACCTGTCCATCTTAATCTGGAGGGACTTGAAGGAGGAATGGTTGTAAATGAGGAGGCTGACATAGAGGTTATTATCGAAGAAATGTTTTCCAGTCTACCTTCTACCCGTCCGGAATCTGAAAGTGAAAAAATAATGGCGTCGCTTCAGTTGCTCAGCCGGGCGGATCGTCCCATTATTGTAGCTGGTGGTGGCGTAACTGCTTCAGGTGCTCGCTCTGAACTGATATCCCTGGCGGAAAAGCTTAGCTTTCCAGTGGCCACTTCACTGAATGCAAAAAATATGTTTCCATCGAATCATCCACTGGCTTTGGGCACCCCCGGGTTATACTCGAGGGCTTGTGCCAACCAGGCACTTTGCGAGGCTGACCTCGTCTTCTTTATTGGTAGCCATACTGGCGGGCAAGTTACCAACAGTTACACCATTCCGCCTCAGGGAACCCCGGTTATCCAACTTGATATTAACGCGGAAGAACTGGGACGTAATTATTCGATCAAAGTGGGGATGCAGGGCGATGTTAGAAACACGTTGCGTAAAATGATTGCTAATACTGAAAAAACCGAACCGCGCAGTGAATGGATTAACCGTATACATGAGTTAGTTCAAGACTGGAAAGACAGCGTCAAAAACAAGGTCGACTCAGATATCGTACCGATCCTTCCTGAACGCCTTTGCAGTGAAATAACTGAAAATCTCCCCTCAGACGCTATTCTCGTTTCGGATACGGGCCATTCGGGTGTTTGGACAGGGACGATGATCGATCTTAAATATCCTGAGCAAACCTTTATTCGCTGTGCCGGGTCGTTGGGATGGGGGTTACCCGCGGCAATGGGTGCAAAATGTGCTCAACCGAATCGGCCTGTCCTCTTATTTACAGGTGATGGCGGGATTTGGTATCACCTAGCTGATTTGGAAACAGCTATGAAGTACGGAATTAACACCGTTACGCTCGTCAACAACAATCACTCACTGAATCAGGAAAAAGAAGGTGTCGAAAATATTTACGGTGGGCAGACTGCAGGTTCTGATGACTTATGGCTTTTCCCTGATGCAGACTTCGCTAAGATAGCTGAATCAATAGGATGTTTAGGGATTACAGTTAACAAACCAACTGAACTTTCAAGCGCAATTGATAGGGCGTTTACCGCAGAGAAACCAGTCGTTATTGATGTTAAAACACATCTAGATGGTATTGCCCCTGGAGCGTGGGCACCAGAATAACAAACTTCTTATTTACTAAATACTAATAAAGAAAGTCTTTTATGTCCATAGCTATAACAGCCCAGCAGAAAAAAGACTTTGAGAATTTAGGATATATAATTCTTGAAAATTTTTTGCATAAAGAGGAATTAGATCGATTACTTGTGGCTATCGATTATGTAGCCACTAATATTCGTGCCGTAAAAAGTCTCGGGCCAAATGATCCCTTCGCAATACGTAATGCCTTAGCCCATCATGATGCCTTTCTCGACTTGATCGATCACCCAAGAATATTGCCATTGGTCATTGATACAATCGGTTGGAACATCCAAATTAGAACTTCTCACCTCGACTACCGCCCACCCTATCCAAAAGACTTGCAAACCGGGAATATTGGTGCTGGAAATGGCGCGGATAACCAAGTGGGTTACCAAAACCTTAAATGGCATCCAGACGTGGCAGAAGAACATCTCTTCTCGGCACCTTCTTTAGATGGACGGTTGCCCTTCATGGAGATTAAAGTGTTCTATGTCCTTTCTGATTTAAGTAAATCCAATAGTGGTAACCTGTGGTTAGCACCGGGTAGCCACAAGCGATCACCTCAGGAATTGTGGGCAATGGGAAATAAGCCAGATGCCTTTGAAAAGATTGAGCTCAAGCTACCACCAGGTGCTGCAGTATTGTGGCGAACAGCCACCTGGCACTGCGTTGGTCCGAACCTCTCGGACAAAACCCGTAAAGTTATGCATATTGGGTATCATTACCGATGGCTCCGACCAACGGAATACATTAATCAAGATCCAGAACTGATAGCTAGATGTTCACCTATTCGGCGTCAGTTGCTAGGAGAATTGGGCAAAGGAGATACTCCGCTGGGCCTCGACCCCAACTTTGAACCTGTTTCTCAATATTGGCGGCCAGATAATATTGGTGTTGAGGGTTGGGACGATGTCCCATTAAGAGCCTGGGCGCAGGCAAATGGGACATCTTAACTCATTTTCTACACAGAGTGAAAGAAGTTAACTCCCTTTGATAAGTATTAGATCAACTTCCTATTTGATCCACCTCTACCTAATTCACTAGACTAATATACAGAGGCTGCATTGTTGGAATGTTTAATAAGGATCAATGGGAAACAATGTTTATAGTAGGAGATCCTCATTTATACAGGGTTAATCATTCACAGTGGAACGCCATCTATATATCCATACCTTGTATACGGCGGAGGTGAAAAAGGGAATGCGCCCTTTTAGGCGTCACTAGACGGTCTTCTATTTGCTCTTTTTAGCTTAGCATAGCCTTGTGAAAGGAATACCAGTCATCGAGATTATTTAAGCTGATAATATCCTTAATACTTCCATCATCAGGAATACCTGAATCACTGCAGATGGATGCGCGCATTTCGTCAGGAAAGATATAGCCACTAATCACGTTATTTAATTCTTTGACTGCAGCATCATCAAGAGAGCCTCCTTTTTTTCCGAGGATCCATTTTTCCAATTGGCAGTATGTTGGTTTGCTATCTTTAATATAAGCCAGGAACTCGTCCTTATCTAGACCAAGCCCATCCAGGACCATAGTATCGAAGCCGCCAATACCCACCCGATAATCGTCTGGCAACTGACCTGTGGCATCGAGCGAAATTTTTAACCATAACCGCGGAAGATGTAGGACCCCGAGAGGGCCCGATACTCCAGAACTGATGAGAGGAACAATTTTCGACACTTTTATATAACTTCCTTAGACTTGGTGTTTTTAGATTAGAAAAGAGATCAAATTCAAAGTATCCCTAACATTAGGGAAGTACATTACTGTGAGTCAATAATCGTTTCGACGGCCCCTTTCTTATATTTTTACTTGGTAAAATCTACAGAAACAATTTGCATGTGGATTACTGGAAAGCATCATAAAAAACACCTTACTGATACCGATATTACAGTAAAATTGATGGGGAATGACTAATAATTTTCGATAGTGTTGAACCATGAATGATTATGAAATAATAGCCCGCATAATCAGATATTTAGACAATGAACAAATTCGGAAGCCAGACATTAAAACACTTGCGGATAAAGTCGGATTAAGACCTGTCCATTTTCGCCGCCTATTCACTAAATGGGCTGAGATTACACCTGAGAATTTTTTGCAGAGTCTAACATTATCCTATGCTAATAATTTGTTAAAAGAAAGTGAAGGTGGTTTTGATGTACCTGCAGCCAAAGAATTTTCTGGCTCATACTGCTTACACAATTTATGTATTAATCTGAACTCTGTTTCTCTCGGTGAGCTTAAAACAGAAGGGAAAGAATGGGTACTTTCTGTAGGGTTTTCTGAAAGCCCATTCGGGCGTTGCTTTTTAGCTAAAGGACCACGTGGCATCATACATATTTCATTCGTTGAGATTGGCAATGATAATACAGCCTTAGAAATGATTCAAAAGGACTGGCCTCTATCATTCATAAACCGTGATGATGCTATTGTCCGACAAATTGTCAGTAGGATATTCAATCCCCTTTCCCATGCACCGTCAAGTGTTCCCCTTAAAGCCTATATTCGAGGAACTGCATTTCAAGTGAGTGTATGGCGTGCATTATTGCAGGTTAAGTTTGGTACTTTAGTCAGTTATGGTCAGTTAGCCAAGATTATCGGTCAACCCACTGCTTTACGTGCAGTAGGAGCTGCGGTTGGCCAGAATGCATTGGCCTATCTGATCCCCTGCCATCGAGTGGTCCCCAAAACAGGTATAATAGGGAACTACCGTTGGGGGAAGATCCGTAAGCGGGTGATGGTCGCCTGGGAGAGTTCAGCTTATTTTACTGCGAAAGGGAATGATTCAGAAAGAATTAATAAACTTATCTGCTGAATACATCTATTTTACCATACTTATCATAGGTGCTATTACATCTAAATAAAGCTATGTGACATTAGCTAAAGTAATATTTTTCGACAATCTCTTCTCGCACTTCAACTCCAAGGCCGGGTTCGTCGCGGACTACCAGATAACCCTCTTCCTGAACCCAGGGATTATTGACCAGTTCATGCTGCATAGGTGATTCGTGGGGCTTAAAATCCATACTTACACCGTGTGTAGTGTTGGCCAATAGATGGAGGCTGGCGGCTGTGTTTAGGGCGCCGCTCCAAGTATGGTAGCTGACTTGAAGGTTGGCTGCTTCAATCGATTTTATCACTTGATAACTACCGGTGATGCCATGCGCACGACCGGGGTCTATCTGTATCACATCCACCCCGCCCGAATCGATCAGGCGTTTATAGCTCTCCAAGTCCCATTCGTCTTCGCCGGTGCCTATAGGGGTAGAGACTGCGGCACGGAGACGGGCGTGCCCTTCCAAATCGCTGGGAAACAAGGGCTGTTCAATCCAGCGAAGACGATAGGGCTCCAGAGCGCGAAAACGCTGAATAGCAGTCGGTACATCCCACAATTTGTAAATACCGGGAGTGTCAACGATGAGTTCAGGTTCCTCTCCGATGACTTCGCGCACTTGACGGACGATGTCTATGTCAGCTTTATGCTTCTGCCCAAAAAGTGCCTGGCGGTGCATACCCCAACCGGCTTTAACCATATGATAGCCCTGCTCAATTAACCAGCGAAATTCATTTAAAGTCCAGTCGACATCTTCCATATCAAAAATGAATGACGCCATGGCGATAACCTTGTCGTGAACTTTGCCTCCCAGAAGTTGGCAGACCGGTTGACCGAGCGCTTTTCCTTTTACATCCCATAAAGCCATATCGACTGCACTCACAGCAAAGGCAGCAATCCCTTCAGGGCCGTACCACCAGATCCGGTCCTGCATAATGTGCCAGAGCCTATCACCATCTATAACATTTTGTCCGACAAGCAAGGGGCCAAATCCCTGTTCTATGATTGTCTTTGTCGCTAACGCGGCTTCACGAAATTGTGAGATACATTCACCCCATCCTACCAGTCCATCTTCAGTCTCGACACGGGCCAGGGTGATGTAGCGTTCAATGCCTTTATAATGAGGTTCCGGATAGGCAAGGGGGAAGGCATTAATACTTTTAATTTTCATAGTTCATTTACCTCGGTTTAAGTGTTGTTAAAAACTCAAAAAATTAGGGAGATAATGAATAGGATTCATTTCATTTAGAAAAAACCTATTCCTTTATTTCAGTAAATGGGACGACATATCTAGCTAGATCACGCATGGCAATAACAGTACAGTCGTTATTGTGCAAATAATTCATATAAGATTCAAACTGGACTGGTTCAGTATGTACCCAGGGATGATCTAGATCTGGTACCCCATGGAAAGTCAATACAGCGATATTTCCATCCTTGGCTTGCTCGACTGCCCAGATAAAATCTTCGAATGTCCAATTCGGCCCTGATGCCCCTGTCGTTGGGATTAGTAAAGGGTGATGGTGCGTCGGATTATAAGCCGGACCACGCCCACCTTCATCATAATATGGGTACTCTGGTGCCACACCTCGACGCGCGAATAGATATTGCCTTTCTTCGAGAACTGTCACCGCTTCGGGACTATTATGATCGCCAGGATAACAGAATGTCTGAGGCAAAAGAATTCCATTCTCCTGGCAACGATGATCAATATGTCCCAAGTCTGCTATCAATTCTTCTCGCAACTGTGTACTAACATTTTTGTGATGGCGTGTATGATTACCGATTTCGAATCCTGCCTCGTCTAATTCCCTAATCTCTCCCCAGGTCATGTAGCGATCTTTATCCTTAAGAAAATTTAGCCCCTCAGTGATATAAAATGTCGCGCCAAATCTGTAATGTTTTAGCAACGGCGCGACAAAGGTTGCACATGATTTAACCCCATCATCGAAGGTTAGAACAATTAAACGATCCGGAATGGGAAAACGAACTTTAATCATAATTACTCTGGCGATGCTCACCAAGTAATCGTCGTTGGCGGGGTGTTGCCTGTTCCAACAATGTTGTGTTAAACTGGAATTTACCAAGGTAAGGGGGAAACTTTTGGGTAATCATTCGCTGCGCGTAATGCACCTGTAATAGATATCTGACATGGGCACTTTTATTTGCTGTCCCACGATGCCAGACTTCACTACGGAAAACCAGTACATCGCCTGCTTGACATATAATATTGTGCGGTTCAATGCCCTGCCAGGTATTTTCACCGTTAGGTACCCGTCCAGAACGATGGCTGCCTGGAATAAATTGTGTCGGCCCAATTTCTTCGGTTATCTCGTCGAGATAAAAATGCACGGTCGTGATAAAAACAGGGATCTTCACGCGTGGATCAGCCAGAATATCTTCTGGCAAATTGATAGGTTGCCAATCGGCGTGTATATTTTGATCGGGTCGCCCTGGCCCCGTCATCCAAGCCGTCATCGCGATGACATGACAATCCTCACCATGAACTGCTTCTTCCAACTCAATGATCCCTGGTTTGTCCAGAAAGTTCATGAACACCGGATCGCGGTTAAAAGCATTATTTATCGTCTTTTCGTAAAATCCTCCATTTTCTGGTAATTTCATCTTATCAAAACTAGCCTCGTTAACTTCAGTCCGATCCATGCAAGCTCTTAGCTCAGCGACTTCGGGTGAGGTTAGATATTGGGGAAAATATACAAAGCCATCTTTTTCAATTGCTTCTACCTGGCTAGCGAGGTCAGGAAAGGAAGTCAGTTCGAGTGCTTGTGCCATGTACTATTCCTTAAATAATTTAATATTTGAATTAACTGAAAATGCCCTGAAACTTAGGTAAGCTAAATTATAATTTAGCGGTTATTCAACTATAATTACCTAAACTTTAAACTCATCCTCAAATTATGAGGAACTAACTTTAAAAAGGAGCTCTGTGCATTTTAGGCGCATTTTAGCGATCTGATAGGAGTATTCAGGAACTCCTATAAGATTATGTGATTCATGTGGGTCCTCCTCGAGGTTGTAGAGTTCTTCGTGGATAGGGTTCTGTTCGAAATAGCGAATGTACTTCCATTGTTCGGTTCGGATCCCTTCGCCCTTGGGGATGTCAATGTTCGGAATATCAAAAAGGTGCTCGCAGAAAAATTCTGTTCGCCACCCGTCAGCTGAATCATCCACAAGGGGAATCAGGCTGCGCCCTTGAACGATCGATGGGGCTGGCACTTCGGCCAGTTCCAGGATCGTGGGCGCGATGTCGATATTCAATACCATTTCATTTTTGACCGGGCAGCTAATGTTTCTCCTGGGATCGAAAATAATGAGCGGGATCCGAATTGATTCTTCATTCAACTGCCAGCAATCACTCAATCCACGCTCACCGTAATACATGCCGTGATCCGACGCGTAGATGATGATGGTGTTACTTGCCAGTGAATGGCGCTCTAATGCCTCCACCACCCGTCCGACATTGCGATCGATACCGCTGACCATCCGATAGAGTCCCTTCATATTGCGCTGGAAATTTTCGCTTGTATCGAAACGTGTATGCCATCGAACACGGCTCTCCGATTCTTGAATAAATAGAGGTAGGGATTCAAAAAATGCAGGCCCCGCATTGGCAGGTTCCGGTAGAGTAGCGTCCGCGTAAAGTCCATCCTCGGATTTCGGCCATATATAAAGACGAGAATCTCCGTCCTGAGCATGCGGCGCATTGAAACTGATGGACAGACAGAAAGGTTGATTCGACCGCTCATTATTATGGCGGTCGAGAAAATCGATCGCCTTGTCTCCTGTGATGTCGGTCAGATGTTTGATCCTCCCATCAGGTTGTCGGATTTCATAGCCTTCATCCGTCCAGTGCTCATAGTTGTCGAAGTGGTCAAACATCCTGTCTATGCCACACCCGTCTTCCAGTGATGGCTCGATGCCGTTGGCAGCAACGCCAAACTTACCGATGAATCCCGTCCGGTATCCCGATGATTTAAGCAGAGCGGGATAGCTGTTATTGGAAAATTTAGTTTGGAGCGGGGGTGCGTAAAAGGTAAACTGATGACGCCGCTCGTACATTCCCGTCAGATAGCTCGCCCTGCTCGCCGCGCAGCTCGGCGTGGTCGCGAAAGCATTTGAAAACCGTACGCCGCACTCAGCCAGGCGATCTATATTAGGTGTTAGAATGATTGGGTTGCCCGCACAACCGAGAAGATCCGAGCGCTGGTTGTCGGTGAGGATGAAGAGAATGTTAGGAGGTTTGGACATTATTTACAGCGACGGTGCTTTCCAGTGGAAATACACAGACAGAATTAATTTCTAGTTTAAGAAAACAAATGACTTCCACAAATTTGGTATTTACCGAGATCCAATCTTCTTTCCCCGAATCCGCAATTCCAAGCCCCTTTTTTACACAATTACATATAAAGCACAGTTGACTATTATAAAGATATCTTATAAAAGTTAATTACCAATCTTTTGCTAGGTAGAATGTAGCTTTTAATAAATAAAGCGAAATAAAAAATAATTAATTGCTATGAAAATTATTGATACACACATTCATCTATGGGATCTCGAAAAGCATCACTACCCTTGGCTTGTCGAGCCTATCAAACACTTCGCGGGTGACTGTTCTCCTCTCGCCAAGTCTTACCTTTTTGGTGACCTGCATGACGATGCATCGGGTGTCGACTTATACAAGTGTGTTCATATCCAGGCAGAGTTCGATCACGACCAAGACCCGGTGATAGAAACCGCCTGGCTTCAGTCGATCACGGACAACCCCACCTCCCGAGGAATGCCTCACGGTATCGTGGCGTTTGCGGATCTATCCGCACCTGATGTCGAGGATGTACTCACTAGACATGTGGAGCACCCAAACATGCGCGGTATTCGACATATGTTAAATTATGAAGAAAACCCCGCACTTCGATTCACCGACAGCGATCACCTGATGAGCGATGGCGATTGGCAGCGTGGTTTTCGTTTACTGGCAAAATATAATTTATCATTCGACTTGCAGATCTGGCCCTGGCAGATGGAAGAAGCGGCACAACTGGCGAGAAAGATTCCCGATGTCCCGATAATTTTGAATCACACGGGAATGCCGAAAGACCTGGATCTTTCGCTCATGGATCAATGGAAGTCTGGGCTTCAATCGTTGGCAGAAGCACCACAGCTAACGGTAAAAATATCAGGATTGCCATTGATGAATAAGAACTGGACTGTGGAGATGATAAAACCGTTTGTCCTGGGGACCATCGAGATTATGGGTGTCGACCGCTGTATGTTTGCCAGCAATTTTCCTGTCGATAAGCTCATGACCAACTACAGCAGGTTATGGGAAGCCTATGCAGAAATTGTGAAAGACTTTTCCAACGAGGATCGAGCGGGTTTATTCTGGAAAAACGCCGAGCGCTATTACCGCATCTAATCAATATCTGGCCCACTCTGAGATAAGTATTTCGGTGCTTTTAGTGTAAATGAAAACGTAGTTTTATTCGTCACCTGTTTATGATCATGTAACCATTAAATGGTTCGCCAATTTTATAGATGATTACTTTTAACTTAAAAACCTTTATTTTCTATTAATGAAGTATTACCTCTTTTATTAAAAAATGGACTCAAACAATATTGTATTCACGGATAAGCAACAAGCTGAACTAAGATGCGAGACTGTGCCTCCGCTACCTGAAGACTCTCTATTGGTAAAGACCCAAATGAGCTTGATCAGCACAGGGACTGAATCTATCTGCTATCGAGCTGAGCTCGAAGAAGGTTCTCACTGGGCAAACTGGGTGAAACACCCTTTTTATCCAGGCTACAGCAATGTCGGCACTGTTGAACAAGTGGGTGCAGCAATGGAAGGGTTTAAGGAGGGTGATAGAGTATTCAGCACTGCCAACCATCGGCAATACCACATTGTGAAACCACCGGTAACTCTAATTCCAGATGACATCAACAATGAATCAGCTGCCTGGTCTAAGCTGTGTACCATCGCACAAACGGGGGTGCGGCGTGCCCAATTGACGATGGGTGACAAAGTGGTGGTAGTCGGACTTGGTCCATTGGGACAACTACTGACCCAGTATTCGCGTGTGATGGGAGCTGAAGACGTTCTGGCTATCGATACCATTGACACTCGCCTGGCTGTAGCCGCTGCACACGGGGCCACAAAAACCTTTGCTGGGAGCGCGGCAGACGCTATTCCTTTTGTGCAGCAATATACCGAGGGACGACTGGCCGATGTCGTTTTCGATGCCACAGGTCATTACGCTGTTTTCCCCCTGGCGCTCAAACTGGTACGCAACTTTGGCACAATGATGCTGATCGGGGACTCGCCGTATCCTGGCAAACAGGTGCTTACAGGTGATATTGTGACCCGCCAAATCAGTGTGCTCGGCACGCATAATGAACGATTACCCGATGAACGAGAATGGCCCCCATTGCGCCAGATTGAACTGCTCTACAAATATCTCACGCGTGGCCAAATGTGTGTCGATGATCTGATCACCCACCGCTATGCACCGCAGAATGCGCCCCAGGTTTATGCCGACCTCTTAAAGGATAGGGGAGATACTATCGGCGTAGTCTTTGATTGGAGCTTATTATAAAGGAGGAAGACACGACAGCTGATTTTTAACCGTAACCTTATATTAACCCCAAATCTAAAAATATGCCTATAAATCAATCCGTCTGTATACCTATTGTCCCTAAAGATGTTATGCCCTTGGAGGAGATGATTGAAAAGATAGCCGAAATTGGCTTTCCCGCGATCGAAATTTGGGGGCGGGGTGATGACTTCGATACATTCTATAATTTAACGATCAAAAATAATCTTCGTATGGTCAGCATGATTGGGCACCAATCGCTTCCGGATGGTCTCAACAACCCAGCCAACCACGATCGCATTGAGGCCGAGTTAAAAGAATCTATTGATATTGCGGCTGATAAGGGGATAAGCGGATTGATTTGCTTTAGCGGTAATCATCTCCCAGGTGTAGATGACAATGAGGGCATAGCTAACACTGTGACAGGTTTTCGTCGATCAGCACCTTATGCGGAAGCAAAAGGGATCAATTTAAATTTGGAATTGCTCAATTCCAAAGTTGATCATTCCGGTTATCAATGCGATCATACCATCTGGGGACTGGAAGTCGTGAAGCAGGTAAACAGCCCGCGCGTCAAACTTCTTTATGATATTTACCATATGCAAATCATGGAAGGAGACATCATTAGAACAATGGTTGATAATCTTGACGCGATTGGGCATATTCATACTGCGGGTAATCCGGGGCGAAACGACTTGGATGATGATCAGGAATTGAACTATCAAGGTATCTGCCGAGCATTGGCCGCTGCCGGATACGAGGGTCATGTCGGCCACGAGTTTCGCCCCAAAGGGGACTTGATTGCAGCTTTAACCCAGGCCTATACCCAATGTTTGGTCAATTAATGCTCAGACAAAATTGTTGCTGCTAATAACGACTATCAGGCCGTCCCCCAGCCTGGATATTTCTCCGGATCCGCGAATAGCTGTCCCAGATCGAGAAACCCCCGAGGGCCTCGTCTGCCGTATTCGAAGGGGTCGTGGGTTGCCTTCATCCAGCGATGGAGGCGCTCCTCCATTTCTTCGACCACCGGCCGCGATTCGCTGGATTCAACAAGATTGATCATTTCAAGGGGATCATTTTTGCGGTCGAAAAGCCACGGCCCGTCCTCGTTGCCATACCAGCGAGCGTAGGTCCAGTGCTCGGTGCGCACACCTCGCCAGCGCCCTACCCAAGCGTCGCGATTTGGCCAGCCGTGGGCCATGTTTTGCAGGTATACAGATTCTGAAGCACCCGGTGTTAGCTCCGTGTCGGCTGGGGTATTTTCTCCACGCCAAACAGAGGAGACATCGCGCCCTTGAAGCCCCTCAGGGAGAGGCACCCCGCATGCGCCCAGAAGGGTCGGCATCAAATCGATCGCTCCGAAAAAGGCGTCGCTGCGTGTTCCCGCCGGGGTGGCTCCCGGCCAGCGCACAATAAAGGGTACGTGGATCGATTCCTCGTAGGGCGTAGCCTTGGAAGCCCGCATCGAGGGATGCATCCAACTGTCTCGCGGCTTGCCGTAACCGTGACTCGAAAGATGGTCGCCGTGGTCAGAGGTGTAGCAGACTATCGTATTCTCACTGAGGCCCAATCTATTTAACGCCTTAAGAAGTCGGGCCATCTGCGCATCCAGTCCACTACAGCAACCGTAATAGTCAGCAATTTCCTTACGGGCGAAGTCAGCCATCTGCTCCGGAACATTTCCTGGTAAGTCTACATCTGCGGGGTTGTACATGGCATATTCTTCAGGATAATCTGCGTAGGGCCAATGGGGTGGTCTCCAGGAGACAAACAAGGCAAAAGGGTTACCGAATTGGGTATCTAAATGCCCCTCCATAAATTTAATCGCTAGATCAGTCTCTATCTTCGGTGTCCAACCTTCATAGTGTATTGGACCTAATTCATTCTCATAATAGTTACTGTTATAGTAACCTCCATGCATATTCGGAACAGGTGAAGGATAGTTGGTTGCAAGATAATCCAATCCATAACGATCCTTCTCATTGTAAGGCCCCATTCCTAAATGCCATGTCCCAACCTGTCCAGTGTGGTAGCCATTGTCACGTAAGGTACCAGGTAGTGTAGGAACATCTCTTCGTAAACGGTATTCATTGTCGATTACGAGATTCTGCCAAGCGTACTGTCCCGACAAAAGCATCGCTCTATAAGGGGAACATAAAGGATGATTTGAAAACATGTTATCGCAAGTCATACCACTTGCTGCCAAGCTATCCAAGGTGGGCGTATGGATAACATTATTTCCGTTTGCTCCAAGCGCACTGTAACGTTGTTGGTCTGAAAAAACGAAAAGAAGATTTGGGTGCCGTACCATTTTTTCCATGTTTTCTTATTTAATCTAGGGACCGTTTACCGTTAAACGTTCGTCAGGGGCACGGTTGGGCTTCATCGGTTCCACATTTCCGGTAAAATTAGGGATGACTGCCGCAATCTCTGTGAGTGCAGGCTTCGGCCAATCATCATGTCTACGGTGAAATTCTTCATGAATCCAACTCTGTGTGCTCGGCAGTAAGTCGTCAAACCACGGGTGAAACCAGATAGTAATTACAGTACGGCGCTGATCAGAGTTATTCGCGTGGGTCGCGTGGAACATGCGTGCGTCACCAATAATGAGATCGCCAGCGCGCATAGGCACATCCTGTTCGTTGGGATAATCAAGAAAACGTGGATCATTTGGATTTTCTACACGGTTGATATCACGGGTATGAGCTTCACCCATGTCGTGAAGAATATGGCGCCTTCGATGTGTTCCCGGTAACAACCGCAGGCATCCATTTTCTTGGGAGGTATTTTCCATGTAATACATCAAAAAGATCATAGGCATTCTATTACTGTATGCCCGCGAATCCTGCCACATCAAGCAATCCTGGTGCCAGTACAATCGCGGTCCTCCCGGAGGCTTGCTGATGATTACTGCTTTCCAAAACTTACAATCTGATAACCCTAGCTTTTTGAGTGCCAAGAGGGCCATTGGGTTACCAATAATTCCTGATAATTGAGGGTATGTATCGGAATCAATTAGCGTGCCTGGAGAACGGGTGCGAGCTAGTTTTTCAGGATTTGCCGTGGCCACTGCCTGTTCAGCGCAAGCACGCGTGCGCTCAAGGAGTGCATTATCAGCTATGTTTTCGAGAACACAGTATCCCTCAATCTGTAATTGTTTAAATTTAGCAACCAGGGGTGAAATTGTGTTTGTCGTCATTTTACTTCCACTCTTTCCTTTTCATTTGTCAAAGTATAGGTACCCGATCAAACATAGGTAATTACCAGTTAAATAATCAATAGGGACAATTCTCAAGTTTATCATGAGGCCAAACAATCTCTCTTCGTTTTGGTGTAAGCCGATTGAGAAGTTCCTTTGAAGGACGGTAGCCGTGTCTAAAAAATCCCCAGGAAGGTCCGTAGCGAAAGACTATACTGCGTCGTTCCCCATCATTGGTACGTCTGGCGGACCCATGACAGAGAGAATCGACAAATAAAAGTGCGTCCCCCTTTTTCATATAAACTTCAATCGCACCGGTTACCCCATCCATGGAAGCTCCTTTGGGAGTCATTACTGATTTTTCATATTCTGGATGACGGAAATTTGATTTGTGGCTACCAGGTATAACCATGGTCGCCCCGTCACTGGGGCCGATGTCAGTAAGCGACATTAGTATGTTAATCTGTCCACAGTTGAATTTTTGATTGTGTACATGAAATTGACAGCGCTTGACCCATGGTACGGGGCCAGAGTGCAAGCCTATTGATTCACCCGGACCCCGTATATTAGCAAAATTTTCGTCAATAAAAAGAGGCCCATGGTGGGAGTCGAAAGAATCCTGACCGCCAACAAATGTCATTACATGATCGATCCAGGACGGATTATCTATGAGTCGTTCAAAAGGTTTACCTCCTTCATAAATCTGTTGCAGATTGATTCCTTCCTTTGTGGATTGAAAAACATGTCCATGAACGTAACCTTGCCAATCGCCCGGTTTCAGATTGCGCAGTTCGTCGAGAATTGAGTTCAGTTCCTTTACATGGTCAGGATCAATGGCACCCTCAAGAATTAGGTAACCACGAAGATCAAAGAGAAAAATATCTTGATCCGTTATCATGATGAAAGGTGAAAGGGGTTAATTTAAATTAAATACGGACTATTCTCAGTCTTATGATGAGGCCAAACAATTTTCCTTCTATCGGGGGTAAGCCGGTCGAGTAGCCCTTTTGAAGGGCGGTATCCATGTCGGAAAAACCCCCAGGATGGACCATAACGATAGACAATGGTGCGGCGTTTGCCGGTTGTGATCCGTTTAGATCCATGGCTGATTGTATCGACGAAAAGGAGGGCATCACCCGCTTTCATATGAACTTCAATCGCACCCGTTGCACCATCGACTGCGCCGTCCCTGGCTTTTATATGTGATGATGACAATTCCGGATTAAGGAAATTTGATTTATGGCTCCCCGGAATGACCATAGTTGGTCCATCGTCGGGCCCTATGTCAGTAAGCGCCATAAGGATGTTGATCTGGCCACAATTGAACTCCTGGTTCTGGACATGAAACTGGGCTCGTTTGGACCATGGCACAGGGCTACCGTGCAGGCCTATTGATTCACCCGGACCGCGTATATTAGCAAAGTTTTCGTCAATAAAAAGAGGCCCATGGTGGGAATCAAATGAATTTTGACCGCCAACAAATGTCATTACATGATCGATCCAGGACGGGTTATCGATGAGTCGTTCAAAAGGTTCACCTCCTTCATAAATCTGCTGTAGGTTTAGTCCCTCCTTCGCAGTAAGAAAAATGTGTCCTTGAACGTAGCCGTACCATTCTCCTGGTTTCAGATTTTCCATATTGTCGAGAATCGCATTTAGTTCCTTCACATGATCATTAGCAATGGCATCCTCCAATATTAGATAGCCTCGAAGATCAAAAAGATAAATGTCGAGAGCTGATATCATATTAATTTTTTGTCAGATTCTTTAAATGGAGAGGAAAAATGGAAATGTCACCAAAAATTAGCTACCGATCATGCAAAAACTTCTTTCTTTTTTTAGCTTTTTTGTTAGTATATATCACTTGATAATAGGAATATTGATATGTCGCCAGATTTCGCAAAAAAAATAAAACAAAACCCAAATTTTGAAGCTTTAGTGAGTAAACGTACAAGCTTAGTCTGCAAACTATCTATTATTATGTTCGTAATCTACTATACCTTTATTCTACTCATCGCGTTCAGTCCTCAAACTCTGGGAACACCGATCGGTAATAATGTCACGACACTAGGTATTCCGATAGGAGTAGGTATCATCGTCATTGCATTTGCACTCACTGGTATCTATGTACACCGTGCCAATACAGAATTTGATGTCCTAACTAAAGTGATAAAAAAAGAATTAGAAGGATAAAGAAATTCAAGACGACTTAAATATTTCAGCTATTATCATGTTCTTTGCCTTTGTCGGAGCGACTTTGGCCATTACGTACTGGGCAGCGCGTAGGACAAAAACGGCAAAACACTTTTACGCTGCAGGCGGTAATATCACAGGATTACAAAACGGCCTGGCCATTGCCGGTGATTTTATGTCAGCCGCATCCTTTCTTGGTATTTCAGGGCTTGTTTATTTGAGTGGTTACGATGGTTTGATTTATTCAATTGGCTTTCTCGTTGGTTGGCCGATAATCTTATTCTTAATTGCTGAACAAATCCGTAACCTTGGGAAATATACTTTTGCTGATGTCTCTTCCTATCGGTTGAGCCAAAAACCTATACGTACACTAGCTGCATTTGGCGGAATAGCTACTGTGATACTCTACCTTATCGCTCAAATGGTGGGATCTGGAAAACTTATACAATTGTTGTTTGGTTTACCTTACGAAGCAGCCGTTGTTATCGTTGGGACATTAATGGTCTTATACGTTGCTTTTGGTGGTATGCTTGCTACTACGTGGGTACAGATTATTAAAGCAGTGCTACTCCTTTCTGGTGCAAGTTTTATTGCTTTGGCCGTAGCATGGCACTTTAATTTCAATTTTGAAAAATTGTTTCAATCTGCAGTTAAGTCCCATGAAAATGGTTTGGATATTATGTCGCCTGGAGGCTTGGTTTCTGATCCCATATCAGCCATTTCCCTGGGTATCGCTTTGATGTTTGGCACGGCTGGTCTTCCTCATATCCTCATGCGTTTTTTCACCGTTGCTGATGCTAAACAGGCTCGAAGGTCGGTATTTTTCGCCACGGGTTTCATTGGTTATTTTTATATCCTGACATTTATTATTGGATTCGGTGCTATTGTTATGGTGTCTACGAATCCTATCTATCTTGATGAAGGAATAATTATTGGCGGCAATAATATGGCTGCTATCCATTTAAGCCATGCCGTTGGGGGCGATATTTTCTTAGGTTTTATATCTGCTGTTGCGTTTGCCACTATTCTAGCCGTCGTTTCAGGTCTGACTTTAGCGGGAGCATCGGCCATTTCACATGATCTTTACGCTAATGTGTTTAACGAAGGCAATCATGATGAAATGAAAGAAATGCGTGTCTCTAAAATTGCGACCATCGTACTTGGCATTATTGCAATTACACTCGGTATTGCTTTTGAAAAACAAAATATTGCTTTTATGGTTGGGCTTGCTTTCGCCATCGCGGCCAGTGCCAATTTTCCTGTACTTATCCTTTCCATATATTGGAAAAAGCTTACAACACGCGGTGCTGTCATTGGGGGGTCACTTGGCTTGGCAACTGCAATCCTCCTAGTTATTTTTGGGCCTATTGTATGGGT
>PNEW01000030.1 GCA_002922725.1 Verrucomicrobia bacterium Opi.OSU.00C
CAGATTCAAAGGGCAGTTCTGGTCAACCTTATTTGTTTATGAAGAAGAGCTCTATCTTTTTGGTGTCAGTAGGGAATATGGTTACGTGGTAATCCAAAAATCTGAGAACGGAGGGAAAACTTGGACAAAGCCTAAAGATGGAAAAAGCGGTCTTATCAAAAACGAGGCTAAACACCAAAGCACACCGTTCCCCCCTGTGATCCACGACGGAAGAATCTGGAAGGCATTTGAGCAGGTTGGGGATATAAAGATGTCCCGTAAAGATATATTTGATAATAAAGGGGATTGGAGATCGTTCGTCATGTCCGCACCCGTCGATGCGAACTTGCTCAACGCTGAGAATTGGCGTGTAAGCGAACTACTCCATCATGAGCAGCCAAATTTCATGTGGCTTGAAGGAAACATCGTAGTAACGCCTGAAGGCAGGTTAATAAACATCTTACGCATGAATGATCTTAAATGGGCCAGCTACGATAAGGCGGCGGTCGTGCACGTTTCGGATGACGGTATGCAGCTTTCGTTTGATCCCGAGACGGACATTATAAACTTCCCGGGTGGCGGAGCAAAATTCACAATTCATTATGATGAGAAAAGCAGTCGCTACTGGTCCATCGGCAATAAACAAACAAACCCCAAAGCGCGACGTAACGTCCTCGTGCTCACCTCTTCGTCCGATTTGAAGAACTGGAAAATAGAGAAGACTCTCCTGCAGCATCACGATGAAGAAAAACACGCCTGGCAGTACGTAGACTGGTTGTTTGATGGTGATGATATCATCGCAGTTTCAAGAACAGCTTATGACGATGGTCTCGGTGGCGCCTACAACCATCATGACGCAAACTATCTTACTTTTCATCGCATAAAAAAACTTCCGTGAGAATGAATAATTAGAATGATGATGCGACTTTGAGGTTAACACCTGGTTTTGATTTCCCCTTTTTCACCTCCGCCGTTTACAGGGTAATGGATATATTAGAGCCATTCTGCTGTATGTGAATTAATTCCCCCTTACCCCCTAAAATATCAGGGGAAAGTAATGAGTTTTATTCAGCGTTATCCTTGGATATTGGTGAGTTTATTGTAACTAATATTGTAACTTTGGCATAAAAACACAAAACCAATATTCATAAGATAATGATATATAAATACTTACATAAATACCGGGTATGTAAGGATTCAATCAGCTGATTTGAATACCACCTTATCCACTATTTATGTAAGCTATTGTTTACCTACATCTATGAATATTAAGATCTAGGATATAGTCAAATTACAATGGCAGGTACAATAGATTCGTCGATACCCAAGGTTAACACTAACTGGAATTGATTACTTTCCCCTGTTAATTTAGGGGGGCCGGGCGGTTATGCAAATACACATCCCTCTCAATTGATAATCCATTACCCTGTATGCGACGGAGGTGAAAAAGGGGAATTCAATTATAAATAAAAAAAATTGCCATCCCTCAATCGCAACTCGATAATTGAAATATGTCTGTACTAAGCGAAGAGGATCGAGCGTTTTGGGATGAAAATGGGTACGTGATTATCCACGATGCTGTTCCTGCTAAAAATATAAAAGCTGCGGAGAATGCGATTTGGGAATTTTTGGAAATGCAGCCCGACAACCCGGATAGTTGGTACCCCGACCCACCTCGGAAGAACATCACTATGGAGATGTATCAGCACCAGACATTGTGGGACAACCGCCAGTATCCCCGCATTCATCAAGCCTTTGCTGAAATCTGGGGAACGGATCGGTTGTGGGTAAGTATTGACCGCGCAAGCATGAACCCACCGGACCGTACATCCCCAAAAGAAGCTGGTAAATTGAACGGTGATTCCCATTCAAAACAGCCAATTCCGTTGCCGTTACATTGGGATATCGCTGTAGAACCACCCATACCGTTTTGTGTTCAAGGGGTGCTCTATCTGACGGACACAGCAGCGGATGGGGGAGCATTCATCTGTGTGCCGGGGTTCCATCGAAAACTCGAAGCGTGGTTGGCGAATTTGCCGGCGGATGCCGATCCGCGTAAGCAGGATTTGATGAGTCTGGGTGCAACACCGATTCCAGGTAAAGCCGGTGATCTCATCATCTGGCATAGTTCTCTGCCTCACGGGGCAAGTCTTAATACAAGAAGGTATCCACGGGTCGTGCAGTACATCACCATGTTTCCGGAGAAGGTAAAAGACGAAAAAATTCTAACTCATCGCGTTAATGCATGGCGAAATAAACTGGCAGGTTTGATCGTAGAAGCCACCGATAGTAATTGGGAATTACGTAAGGAAAAGGAACACGCAGTTGGTCAGACCGCGAATCTTTCACCTTTAGGGCGAAAACTGCTAGGATTAGATAGATGGGAGAGCGCTAACGCCCATTAGGATCTCTGAGCATTTTTTTATTATTCTAGGAAATAGGAATTGGCTATTGCACTCGGGAAAAAGTTTCTCAACCCTTGGACCGGGTCAGATAGGGCGAATTTTTAGTAATCGAGGAATTAATACGATCGAATTTTGTGAGGGCTGAGTTAATAAGACTCATCTGCGACAGATTCGTCCCATGGCAAAGGTTCAGCCGTTTGCTTAGCTCTTGACTCCTTCAAGGAGGTGTATTCACACTGAATCGATGATAAGTCAGGAAGAAAAATTCAGGTTCGATCTAGAAGGTTATCTGGTAGTGAGGAACGCCCTTACACCTGAAGAAGTGTTGGAATTGAACGGGATAATCGACGAGAAATATTTGGAAGATTACGACGAAAAGGGGGGGCACGCACCGAATTCTGCGTGTCGCAGTGGGGGGCACCCTTTCAATCGCTTATCGACCATCCCTCAGCCTTGCCTTATTTGGGTGAATTCCTTGGACCGAAATTCCGGATCGATCATGATTACATGATATTTATGATTAAAAGAGAGGGTGTATCAGGTGTTAGCGCGCACGGACGTATCCACGGGGGACCTGGTATGGAGACTGGGATAGAGGAGGACCACTGGTACCGTTGCCACAAAGGAGTGATCCGCAATGGACTGATGGTTTTTACTTATTGCCTCACACCGACGGACACAGGAGATGGAGGATTTATTTGTATTCCAGGATCACACAAAAGTAATTTCGTGATGGATATACCGGAAGAGGTGAGATCGCAGGAACGGGGTGCTGACTATGTTGTCTAGCCAAAGGTGAATGCCGGTGACATGATTATATTTACAGAGGCTCTCGTTCATGGCACTCGGGCTTGGACGGCAGATCATGAGCGTCGTGCCCTGCTCTATAAATATAGTCCGGGGTCACTCATCATGGAGCCAGACTTACTATCGTCCGGAGAATTACCAGAACACAACAGAACAACAGTTGCGGATCATGGCTGTTCCATCAATCGGCAACCGTCCTGATAGTATCCAGGCTAAGTAAACGGCAAGTCACGCAAATGCACATGGATTAAGTTTACAACAGGTTAGTAGTTCCACGACAGTG
Organism: Verrucomicrobia bacterium Opi.OSU.00C; assembly: GCA_002922725.1. Taxonomy (GTDB): domain Bacteria; phylum Verrucomicrobiota; class Verrucomicrobiia; order Opitutales; family PNEW01; genus PNEW01. Next base: position 3,475 of record PNEW01000030.1, read on the forward strand.
ATTTAAAATATTAAAGCCAGATTCAAATAAATATGTTAGCTGTCATTACTTGTTTGGCGTTCCAGGATAAATTTATTAAGTGTCAAGTGGTAGGCTAGGGTGGCTGACTGGATTTGAACCTTGTATATGGGGGGTGGTGTTTTTTGATGGACTGAAGTATATCTTTCTAAAAGATCACCTTCCAGTCAAAACGATTTCCAAAGGAAATTAAGCTTCAATATTATATCGGATCCACTCATCTGATCTAACTTATAATCATGGGGAGCTCAGTGGATCTACTAAATTCCGTGGGGATAAACCTTTCGCTAAGCGATCAATATTCTCCGCTGCGGCTTTAGCGCGTCGATGCCACGTCCCCTGTGTGAATCCAGCGACATGCGGCGTAGTTAAAACGTTACCTAACTTTAAAAGAGGATGTTCCGGGGCCAAAGGTTCCTCGGCGTATGCGTCGATACCCGCACCTTTAATGAGACCGCTTGTCAGGGCCCCAATCAGTGCATTATTGTCAACGATTTCTCCTCGCGCAACATTGATCAGAACCGCTTTTTCTTTCATTAAGCTGAAGGCGTGTTGGTCAATCAAGTGACGCGTTTGATTGGTTAAAGGAACGTGCACAGAAAGGAAATCAGACTCGACCAGAATTTTTTTCAAGATCTTCGGGGTATCCCAGAAAAGCGAGATGAAATTCGTCGAGTTCCTGCTGCGGAATATCTCTATTATCAATGGCTATAATCCGTAATCCTAGGGCCCGAGCTCTTCTTGCCAATTCTTTCGCGCTTGCTCCGAAGCCGATCAATCCCAAAGTCTTTCCTTCGAGCTCATCGTTCATCACTCGATGCCAGTCTTTGGTGTGATTGTGATTGAGGTTTTTAGCGAAATAGAGAATCATGAGAAGCGCATGCTCTGCAAGAGGGACAGCGGTTAAGGGCCCCGGAGAGTGGCTGAGGAGCAGGCCTTTACCCAAGATATATTCCGTGTCGACATGATCGAGACCGTTGGTCGTAACCTGCCATAGTTTAACTCCAGCTGCTTTAGCCGCGTCCACCATCTCATGGGTTCCTGTGGCTCCTCCCGTATCGATGACTACCTCAATCTCATTAAACTGATCAGCAGCCGGTTTGTTTGGATCGTAAATTTCAATGGGATACCGATGGTCAATAAATTCAACCAGATAACGATAAGAAAAATGTAAACTGTCTGCAGTTCTAAGAAAAAGAACTTTCATGGCTGATAAAGAGACTTAATAGTAAAGTAGTTATGCTGTATTTTATTATTTCAGTGATCTCAAGGTTTCTTCATTTCTTCGCAAGCGTTCCATCGCAGATGCGGCCCAGATCACGGTTGCCTGACCATGAAAGTCACCTATCTCATTCTGAGAGGGATAATCATCCTTTGGGAATTCACCATGCTTGGCATGATAATCCATGGACTGACCAATCAGCTTAACATGACCTGAACTGATATTCCTTACAAGGCCTTGTGCGTCTACATAGTCGGTAAGTGCAAGCCAGGCGCGCTTGGCAACGTCCCAGTAGCTCTTGTCGGTCAACCAACCTTGCTCAATACCAATTGCTAACGAAAAGGTGATTATTCCGGTACCCGATGACTCAAGAAATAAATAGGGATTATCGATTACCTGGTGCCACATTCCTGTTTCGTCCTGGTAATTTATCAATGCGTCAATTTGTTTCTGATAGACATCCATGAGTGCATCTCGATTTGGATGTTCTTCGGGAAGAGCGAGTAGTATTTCAGTCAGCCCGCCAAGACACCAACCGTTGCCTCTTCCCCAGGTAATCGGTCTGTTCTCGTCATAGATAAAGAGCCCACTCGGCTGTTGAAGCTTCTCCGCATAGGCGAGGATAAACATCGCGCCACGGTTTGCATATTTGATGTCGCCTGTAGCTTTGTAAGCCTGGGCATGTAAAGAACCGACCATTTACGGATCATCTGCGGTAAATCGGGTATATATTGTTAAACCGTCGGGACGTGGGTTTTCCCACTCGTCGTTGGCAAGTAACTTTGCTATAGCCAGGTACTTTTTATCCTTAGTCTGGCGATAGAGCTCAAAAGGCACAATCCCAAACAAGTTGTTATCCACATGGCCTGTGCGGGGGCTCTTATCACCCATCAGGAAAGGTTCATAGTTCACGATGACGCGATTGCAAAGGTCAGTGTCATTGGTGGCATCGGAAAATAAAAGTACACCATAATATGAACAAGCTGCCGCATAGACATACCTCAGTTCACGACTGACGATATTACACGCTATCTTATACCCTACCTCTCTAGGTGATTTGTCGACGGGCCATTTTTCTTGCATTACTTCTCTACTCCTGGGTATTAAATTTAACCACGAATGAATACATATAAAACACAAAAATATTATATTTTAAGAAAAAAGTGAACCACGAAAATATTTTTTCGTTATGCGATAGCTAATTTCATAGGATGGGTAATGGAGTATAACCTAGATCAATTTCCAAAAAGAACGATTCCTAGAAACAATTAAGCTTCAATACGAGATCTTTTTCCACTATGAATCTAATAAGAAAACAGAATTTAAAATGTTGACTGATAAACAGCTCTCTTATTACCAGGAAAATGGTTATGTCATACCTGACTATCGCTTGCCGGATTCAATCTTGAGTGAGATAAGTGACACCCATAATCATCTTATTGAAAAGCAACCCCAATTCATTGACTTCTGTTCAACTTTATTAGCATCTGATATGGGTTTTCTTAATTTTGCTCGGAATACAGAAATTCTTAATTGCGTGTCACAACTTCTAGGTGATGACATTATCCTCTGGAACGAAAGTTTTTTCGCCAAGCCAGCAAAGACCGGAAGCACCACACCTTGGCACCAGGACGGCGAGTATTGGCCTATTCGACCGCTTGTTGTTTGCACCGTGTGGATAGCAGTCGACGATTCTAACACCGAAAACGGTTGTCTGCGTGTCATCCCTGGTTCACATAAAAACAAACGTTTACTAAAACATGAACTCAATGAAGATCCGGACTTAAGTTTACCCCTTGAGTTAAAAAAATCTGAATTTGATGAGAGGCTAGCTCACGACATTATTCTCGAAGCAGGTCAGATATCTATTCACGATGTTTACCTGGTACATGGATCTAAAGCCAATACATCAAATAAGTCGCGACGCGGTTTGACCCTCAGGTTCATGCCTGCCACATCCGTTTACGATCGCGATATTGAGTATCAGAACAGAGAAAACGGTACATCGACAGCTCCTGAACGTTCGCTTTTCCTTATGCGGGAATTGATCGTTCCGGCAAAAATGATTTTCGTGTGCGCATAAACACTTCCTGGGAGGGCGTTCAATAGTTAAAGTTATCTTGGAGGTTTGTGATTAAATTTTAATTTAAATGATTCAGGACAATTATAGCCTAACCGAAGCGCAGATTCAGCATTTTGAGGTTTTTGGTTTTTTGGTAAGAAGAAACGTTTTTAGTGCCGAAGAGGTGGCGAGAATGAACGAGGAGTTTGATCGTCGTCTTGCCACTTTCCTCGAGGAAACAGACCTTGAAGAGAAGCGGTTTCTTCACTGGACAAATCTGACCGAAGAAACTCCATTTATTGCAAGTTTGGTCAATGACCCGCGTATTTATCTCCACTCCGAACAACTGATTGGTGAAGATTCCGTTTTTCATAATTCGGGCTCCAACAGTTTTCCGAAAGGTGATACTGAATGGCATCCAGATAGGGCTGATCTTAATGTGTGCTCCATAAGAAGTGCCATGTATTTGCAACCGACAACTGCGGACTGTGGTGCCTTGCGTGTGATTCCCGGATCGCACAAAAATCCACTGCATGAAGATCTTCATAGTATCGGATTGTGGGTCCCCGAAGATAAAGCACCGTATTTAGAGAAATCAGGTCTGAGTGGTGAAGATATACCCTGTTATGTATTAGAATCCGAACCAGGGGACATGATTACCTGGAATGAGCAGACCTGGCATGCGGCCTTTGGTGGCTATAAAGACCGCCGGACCTGCAACTTTGATTTTTTTGGCAATCCAAAGACACCTGATGAAATAGCCTCGATGCGATCGCTAGCAAAACAAGGTAAGCGATATCAACCCTGGTGGTTGGAAAATCCTGACAACATTCCGCGACGTGAACGCTGGATTAACTGGTTACAAGAATGGGGTTGGATCAAAGATTAAAGGGTTTGCAGAAACTCACTCACTCACTCCATTGAAATCATTTAAACAGTCGGAACCCTTTGAATGATTATTCAACAATAAATGGTCACAACTTCCATTGGTAAGTTTTTTATCCATGGGCAGCAGGTGAATACTTCAAACAGTAATATTAATAACAGCTGGGATAATTTAAGCCTACTTTTCCTTAGATTTTTTTTCTGATAAAAAGACGGCAAAAATCATTATCCCGCCCCCTAGGATAAGCCTTGGTATATCGGTACTTTCGCCAAAGAAAATTAGTGTGCAGAGTATAGCCAGGGGAATTTTGAGGTTATTAAATATTGCAAGGGTTCCGGCGTTACTCAGGGTAGCACCTTTATTCCAAAGAAAAAATCCTATACCGGAGGGTAGAAACCCAAGGTAGATTAGGGTGCTTATCTCGGTTGTATTTAGCTGGTTAAGATTATCCCAACCTCCGGTCAGTGTAGTCATGATTGTTGTTACAACAACTGCTCCTAAGTAAAGAAGAGCATAAACTTCATGGTCTTTAAGTTGGGTAGTACGTAGTCGAATTTGACGATATTCGATCTGACCGAAAGCGAAACATATATTTGAAAACTGCATAAGTAAAAACCCAATAATAATACCGTTTAAACTGATACCCTGGTAGTGAATTAATGCGGCGCCAAAGACTGCCAGCAATGCAGTACAAAAAAAAGTAAGTCTGGACTCTTTTTTTATAAATATCATTGATTATTGTAACGTAAATCGGGGTAAATATTGTAAATAATGCTATTTGGTAAGCTTCCAGGTACTGAAATGAAAAAAGATAACTACAGTACATCAGACCATATTGTACCGCCCCGATCAAAATTAACCTCCCTATGATTAATGAGGTAAGTTTTTTCCATCGTAGTAATGGTAAAAATAGAATCGAGGCGAGGATCATTCGTGCCCAGGCAACAAAGTTAGGATCAAGCTCAGTGAGATGACTTTTAATCAACCCAAATGAAAAAGCCCAGATTAATGAGACAATTATAAGATATATCATGGGGGTCTTTTTTTAGAGATCCGTATTTAAAAGTTCAGTAACGGAAATTAATAAGGAAGTATATCAACACTAAAATTCAAAATTATATTTTCCATTATTCCTAAACAGTTACTTTTATAATCCGATAAGATTTAAAACAGCTTCCCATCTTTCGTTATAACTAATTGGGCTATTACGCCCTATGAGGTGTGTGAAATATAGCGATAGTAAGATTAAGTTCCATATACAGGTAACATTTGCTAGTAGATAGAGCGATTGAGTTATGATCCAGTTTTTTTTATTCTTATCAAGGAGTAAAGCAAACCCGAGCATCGCAAAAAATATTGATGATTCGAAAGCACGATGGCCAAATGAAGAACCATACCACCAGCTATGCCAAGAAGCATTAATATAAACGATAAAAATGAATGATATAATCCAGGATTTTGGAATAAATATTTTAGTTAAACTAAAATAAATAAATACTACCATTCCCACGAAGAGTAGGGGATGCCAGTTAAATAGTCCGTGATAATGAGAGAATAAAATTGGGCCTATTTGAGGGTGAGCAAAATCAAAACTTTCTCCTTCATAGGTATAGACTATCCATGTGCCATAAAGCAGTTTCCAGGCTAGTAATTGCATGAAGATCATCGCCAATGAAGGGCTTATAAATAGCGTAAACTGTTTCCATTTCTGGCTTCTTGGGTTATCACTGAATATATATTTAATAATGACAAGTGCTGGAAAAATTAAATAAGTTGCAGCCGTGATTCTAGTAATTATGAGAAAACCAGAAAAGAACCCTAATAAGAACCATCTATTGCAGTGTTGATTATTATCGATAATTTTAAATGTCAGGTAAAAAATAATGAGAGTTAAAAAATATACCGTATTGTGGCTCAATGATACCTGAGCGGTCTGATAGTAAAGGAGAGGGCTGCTCAACCAGACGAATAGCATACCCAACCACGCGGTGTATGTGGGAACAAAGCGAGAAATCACTTTTACCGTTAAGAAGAGACTGATTACGGTATAAATTAATTGTCCAACCCAAATGAAAATAAAGTAAATGGGTTCAAATCCTGTCGATGGTAAGCCGACGACGAGGCTTATAAGATGAGCAAAAATAAAAAAAGGGAGATTAGCGAGAGCCCACCCTATAGGGTATTTATTCGGTAATAACCCTGTGCTTGTTCGGGATCCATCAAGAATAAATTCCTTTGTCTCTGAATCAATTGTATTGGTCATTTCGAGCTCGTTAAAAAAATCGACATCGCGATCGATAACCACAGAGCGAAGCCAGAAATAATAGAAACTGTCATCAAACCCCTGAAGAATAGGCTCATTCTCAGAAGTAAACATTCCGTAACCTTTATATGTAATGGTGTAGATTGAACATATAACCGCACACGCCGTAAGTACCCAAAGATCAAATGCGTGTTTCTTTTTAACCGTCATAGGTATTAAATCTCCTCTATCAGAAAGTTATTTTTAATTTTGCCACTTTTCCAATATATCTAACAATGAAAATTGAGCTTAGTTAAAACGGATTAAAAGAACAATATCATATAATATTAATGTAGAATGCAAACAGTAGCTAGTGAAAGTGTTTATTAATTTACGAGATTACCTCGAGATGAATTATAGTCTCAGGTCTCTTAGACGTAAAAAATGTGCTTTATGTATTACCGCGTAAAATATGTTGTTAGTTTAGTTTTTATTGGAATAACCTATTTTGGCCTTTGCGATGCCACTGCTCATCATGGTGGAAAAGTTCATATTTCTCCTTTTCTAAAACTTTATATAAAAAATAATTGATAATTCGATTGTAGGGTCTGACGACAGCTTCGGTTCGGAATTATCCGAACTTGATCGTTTCCAATTCATGAGAGAAAGTATAATTGAGACATTTAGAAGTGGAGAATATCCGCTTACCTTAAAGTTTGTTCGCTTTGGTAAAGATATAACTCTAGATGTAAATGTTCTTACGATTACTATATCTCGTTGGTTTCTTAACCGACTCGGTGAGTACGAGACACGTATTTTTGTGAAACTGAAATCAGGTAAAGAAGAAATCACCCTTGGCTATTTTGTCGGGCGCTATATTGCAGTTAATATTCCCGGTAGAGATAAAATAATTAAAAATTTTAAAATTTCAGCGAAAAGAGCCTTGACAAAACTTCTACCCAACCTGCAGTTACGAACGCTTCCCAGGAAATTTAATTGAGTTATACTACTAAAATATTACTTTAGTTTAAACTTTTTATTAACAGAGTAGAAATTAATTATATGCGGGAGTAGCTCAGTGGATAGAGCAGCGGTTTTCTAAACCGTTGGTCGGGAGTTCGAATCTCCCCTCCCGTACCATTTTATTAAGTTATAATTAATGAATTATCTGAAAAAACGTGGAAATGTGAACTGCAATTGTGTGTGAATTATTTTAATGGAATGCTGATTTTTGTGGTAGAAAATATTTTTGCTTTATTTCAAATAATTTATTGCGGTGAATCCTCTAAGTATAAATGCTAAATGCTACCTCAACGTGAAGGAAAGATAAAATATGTTAAATGAATTATCGATTATAAAAAAAGGTAAGACTGGCAGGTTTTCATCATGGGATACGACTGGGAGAAATACGGATTCATGGTGTATTGGCCCAGGGGAATCACGTGTATTAGCAGATATTAATGGTCCAGGGGCTATCACTCACATCTGGATGACACAGACGAAACACTACCGTGAATGCTTACTAAAGTTCACTTGGGATAATGCCAAAAAACCGAGTGTTGTTGTTCCACTGGGTGATTTTTTCTGCCTCGGACATAGTATCGTCAATAGTTTCCAATCATTTTTGTTTACCGCATCAACGCGGCACAACCATTGCTTTAATAATGGGTGTGCACTTAATAGTTATATCTCCATGCCATTTAATGAACATGCGGTTGTAGAACTGGTTAATGAGAGCAATGAAGAACATTTGCAGTACTTTTATATAGATTACGAAAACTTCGATGAGCCAAAAACTGAACTTGGCTATTTCCACGCTGAGTTTCGACGCGCTAATCCCTTTGGAGGCTGGGGGGCGGAAATAGAAGTTAATACAAGTGAGGCTAATATCATAAATAAAGGTGAACTTGCATGGGATAGCAACTATGTCATTCTTGAGACTAAGGGACATGGCCATTACATTGGCTGCAATCTTTCAGTTACCAATTTCAAAGGAGAATGGTGGGGTGAAGGCGATGATATGATTTGGGTGGATGGATACAAGTGGCCGCCAGATCTTCATGGGACTGGGAGCGAGGATTACCTAAATCAAGCATATATGATGCAGCCTAACGCTTTCCTTCGCAATGGTTCATCCGTTTATGAACATAGTACCAACGGCTATCAAACGAGCTATGTTTTTCATATCGAAAACCCTATCCGATTCGAGAAAGAAATCAAGGTGACGATGGAACATGGACATGGAAATCATTTAGCCAATGAGATGTCATCTGTCGCCTATTGGTACGCTGAAGTTCCTGGGTGTGTCGCGTCGCCACCACCCGTGGCAAAACGTTTGGCCGTCCCCCGTGATAATCAAGGTGATTGGCTTCACGATAAACGTAATCAATGTCCGGGAAAAGAGATTTCGCTCAACGCGGAAATGAAAAGGATGCTAGGTAAATAATAAAGTTTATGTGACCTTTTGATTGTCACGTTTATTTAGGGTATGCAATAATTATTCTAGGTAGGAATCTAACGACGATCACCCATTATGACTCCAGAAAATGCAAAGCAGAAGAGGGACCAGCTGATCACCGATGGGTTTTGTATAGTCGATAATGTCCTTACCGATGAGTTGCTCAATGATCTTCGTCGAGAGACGGATCGGATGCTCGATTCGATCGACCATCCTCCCCATTGGAAGTTTCAAGGTTCCGATCTTAACGTCAACTCCTGTGATGAGCCGGTGATTAACCGTCTGATTCATTGGAAACATACCCGTGATACTTTGGACACTTTGGGGCTGGGCGATTTTAAAGCGGATGAAACGATGATTATCCTCAGCAAACCTCCCGGTGGGCCAGCCTTATATTGGCATCAGGACTGGAGGCGGTGGAATGACCCGATCAGTACAGCACCATGGCCCCAATATTTGTTTTTATCTTACTATTTAACGGATACTAACTTCGAGAATGGATGTTTGCGGGTGATTCCTGGGACACATACTAAGCGTATTGATTTACATGATTTATTAATAACTCCTCATACTGATGCTGCTCGAAATGTTGATGAGCATGATCAGTATATGTTCTGTGATCATCCTCATGCCGTGGATGTACCCGTAAGGGCAGGTTCCCTGGTTATTGCGGAAGGAAGAATGTTACATGCAGCGCATGCAAACCACAGTGATCAGCGACGTACCTTATTACTTTGCTGGCACAGACGATCGACTGAAGTTCCGGAGAATTGGACCGGTGAAATTCCCGAATCTATTCTTAATCGTGATCCAGAAATAGATTATGAACCTACGCGGGTTCCAGGTAGTTACTTGGTGTGAACACGTTTATTGCCGAGGCCATTCAAGTGTTAGGGCTGCGATGAACATCGCCATCGGGGCAAACGTTTATAATCGATGACCGCAGGTTTAGAGAATGATCCTTCGACCTTGGTTCTAGATGTCGGTAAAACGCATGTTAAATTACTCGTGTTGAGTGAGGTAGGGTCAGTTATTGAGGAAGCTAAGATGGACAACCAATCAATCGACAGGCCACCCTATACGCATTTTGACACGGAAGGCATTTGGCAATGGCTTTTATTAACCGTAAATAATTTAGCCGATAAAAGTAAGATACGAGCGATCGTTTCGACCACTCATGGCTGTGCTGCTGCCTTAGTTGATGATAGTGAGCTTGTCTTCCCTGTTCTGGATTACGAAGAGGAAATTCCGCTTGAGATTTCGGAAGCTTTTGAAGCGGTTGTGCCCTCGTTTGCCGAGACGCAAACACCCAATTTACCTGGAGGTCAGAATCTAGGCCGACAACTTTTCTGGTTCCAAAGGAATTATCCAGAGAGGTTTTTACGAGTTAAATGGATACTTACATATCCGCAATATTGGACATGGCGTCTTAGTGGAGTAGCAGCAAGCGAACTCACGTCAATCGGTTGTCATACTCACTTATGGAATCCACATAAAAGATGCTATTCTACTCTTGTTGATCAACAGGGATGGGGCGCGCTGTTTCCACCGATCAGACCTGCGTCTGACGCGTTGGGACCCATTCTCTCCAAAGTAGCGGAGAAAACAGGACTCCTACCCGAATGCCAGGTCTACAATGGGATCCATGATAGTAATGCCGCTTACAGTCTCTATCTAAGGGGAAGAACCAAGCCTTTCAGTCTCATTTCTACGGGCACATGGGTTATCATTTTCAGCCCGCGTTTTCCAGTGGCGAATCTCAATGAAGAGCGAGATACCCTGGCGAATGTGGACCTGAGAGGCGAACCGCTACCAACGGGCCGCTACATGGGTGGAAGGGAATTTGAAATCTTGGGTAAGAATACTGGTGCTGAAAATAAATTTACAGAGACTGATTTACGAAAAGTTATAAGTAGGAAGAGTTTTATTCTTCCTTCATACACACCAGGCGGCCCATTCATGAATCGCAAAGGATCTATCTATGGGCCCAAATTAGAATCAAACGGTGAAATACTTGCTCGTGTGACACTTTATGTAGCATTGGTGACTTTAACAAGCATGCGTATTCTCAATGTGGATGGAGATCTGATAATTTCTGGTAGCTTTATTAAAAATTTGTGGTATTGTCGGTTGCTGGCAACATTAGGTGGATGTGAACGCTGCTATATAGATAACCATACTGAAAGTACAGCGATTGGAGCAGGAATGCTTCCTTTTTGGAACAACGACAGCATTGAATGGCCATCAAATTTGACTCTTATCGATAAATGCAAAGATTTAGCCCTTAAGGCTTATGTTGAGGAATGGCAGAATTTGAGTGGGGCAACTATCAATTGAAAGGTAATATTTTATGAATCAGATTAATAATTACAATACTGTTTACGGGAAAACAAACCCAAGCCCAGAAGATTTTGAAAAGATGTCAGTCAAGCGATTTGGATCTGTAATTGGGTTGAATAAAAAACAGGAGGCTTACTACCGTCAGCTACATGCCGAAGTCTGGGACACTGTAATAAATCGAATAAAAGCATCACATATCAGAAATTATTCAATCTATATTACCAAAATCGAAGGGAAGCATTATCTGTTTAGTTATTTTGAATATACAGGGACTGATTATGAGTCAGATATGAAAGCCATGGCTGATGATGAATCAATAAAACGATGGTGGAAAGAGACTGATCCTTGTCAATTTCAACTCCCCAGTAAGAAAGAAGGAGACCAATGGAGTTTGATGGAAATGGTTTTTTTTATGGATTGAATCAGGAACTAGACATTCTCTCCACTTTTTTCGGGTAGGGGATGGTTAATAGTTTCAGTTAAAAAGAAGGTATTATTTTGTAAAAGACTATGCAGATTAAACCCATATGAAAACGGATTTTTTAAAGAGGGTTATATACTTTTGTAGTGAGTTATCTTTCATAATACATAGATCATATTTATTAGTTGAAATGTTGAGAATTAATGTTCAAAGGAAAGGTATGTAATTAATTTCTCGTGTTTTATTGTGATAATATTTCAATTTGAAAGGATAAGATGACAGATCAATTGCGTTATATTATTATAGGTGGCGGTCAAGCTGGTGGATGGGCTGCTGCGACTATGCGTAAGCAAGGTTTCGAAGGAGACATTGTATTATTCGCGGGTGAAAACTACCCACCTTATGAACGGCCACCATTATCAAAGGCTGCCTTATTAGGAGAAACTAAGATTGAGGGTACCTATTTGCGTGATAACTCGTTTTATGAAGAGGCTAATATCGAACTACGAATAAATACGCGTGTGACAGCAATAGATTATAGGAAAAAGATCATAAATATAGAGGATGGTGAACAACTTGACTTTACGCGCCTTCTACTTGCTACAGGCTCTGACGTCCGTCATTTACCTATTCCTGGAAATGAACTTGAAGGGGTTTACTACTTGAGAGGTATTGACGACATGTTGGCATTAAAGGAAAAATTAGTAAAAGCAGCTAAAATCGTTGTGATTGGGGCAGGATTTATCGGATTAGAGGTTGCCGCAGCTGCAGCCAAATTGGGAGCGGACGTAAGTATTATTGAAATTGAAAATACAATTCTTAATCGAGTTGTTGATGAAGAGGTAGGCAATATTGTGGCAAATGAACACAATGAGCATGGGGTAAGATTACTAACAAATATGGGTGCTAATGCATTGAGTGGTGATGGTCATGTTCGGTCAGTAATCTTGTCGAATGATGAAGAAATTGTCGCTGATGCAGTTGTCGTTGGGATCGGAGTAATACCCACCGTTGATCTTGCAGTGCAGGCTGGATTAGAAGTTAAAAATGGCATAATAGTAAATGAATATGGGGAGACGTCTGCTCCAAATGTATATGCTGCTGGTGATGTAACTAACCATTACAATCCACTTTACGAACGGCGTTTGCGGCTTGAATCTTGGCAAAATGCACAAGATCAGGCGATCGCCATTGCGCGTGTGATGTGTGGCCAGCGTGAGCCTTATTCTGCCGTGCCGTGGTTTTGGTCAGACCAATATGACATGAATCTGCAAATGGTCGGTGTTGTCGATATATATGATGAAACAGTACTACGTCCGGGTGAGAAAGGCACTATGCTTAAATTTTATCTCAAAGAGAGTCGTATAATGGGTGCTGTGGGTATAAATCGAAATCGTGATATAATGGTCATCCGACGCATGATAGCTAAAGGAGTCAGTGCTGGAATCAATGAGCTAGCTAATCCTGAAATTGAGTTGCGAAATCTAGGTAAACCTCAATAAATAATTCGCGGTATTTTAGATAAATCAATACTCGAAATATTGGCTAATAATCGACAATGCATAACTCAGTATTTATATCTAACTCAATCAGGTAGCATCGATATAGAGGTAATGGCTTTAAATGTGATGTCGGTTATTTGATCCATTAGATTAATGGAATATGTTTGCAAGTAATCTTAGCTGATCATATATTGCAGGAAGTAAAAGTTTAATCAAAATGAGACCAATTTTTCGAATCAACACTCCGTCTGCAGAGGATCTTTCCTCTTTTCATCGGGATGGTTTTGTAGTTTATCCTGCAGTATTTAGTGATGAGGGGCTATATGGTTTTGTTGATGAGATTCATAGTCGTAGACAAGTAATTGATTTTTTTAAGAAAAATAAAGGTGAACCTGACGAACATGGTATGAATGTTAGGCCCTGGAATAACAAGGGGCCCTGGTCAGACCAATTATTTGATGCACCATTGGTGACTGCTCTTTTGAAGGCTATAATTGGCGAAAAATTTCAATTTTGTCATTCAACGATGCATATTAAAACGCGTGGAGGTAAGGGCGTTCAAGCTCATATGGATCACCACCATTGGTTTCATGATAATCCTGTGAATATTGCGGAAAGGCATAAGTGGTATATTCAGATGCTCTATTACCCTAATGGATTTAAGCGAGATGATGCGAATTTATCGGTGATTCCTGGTAGTCACCAGATTATACCCATACCTGGCAAGCCCCCTCATTACAATACGTTGGAAGAAATGATGGACCGTGTAGGTAACGAACATGGTGGACGTGAACTTAAAGTAAAACACTTTGAACTACCTCCTGGGAGTATGGTATGTCTTAATGCTAGAACTTACCATGCTGTCACTCCGAAACCGTTAGATTCTCCCCAAGATTACCGAATCTTTTGCAACTACATATTCAAAGAGGCGGGGCCACCTCACCGTCATACTCAAGCTATTCCTTCTGAGTGGTTAGAAGATGTAAGTCCAAAGAGACAAAATTTATTTGATCGTGAGCCCTATACTGATGTGTGCTGGGAATAATGATCAAGCTTTTAAGTGGAGTAATCTCAAAGGGAATGCGATAAGGAAAAACACTTAGGCTTTGGCAAGTTTAATTTAAAGTTACCAGGCGGTCCATCCACCATCGATTGTAAGATTTTGTCCAGTCATGTAACTACTAGCATCACTAGCGAGAAAAACAATGGCACCTTTGAGTTCAGATGGTTTTCCCATACGTCCCATCGGAGATTTGGTTTTGAGCTTAGATATGAGTCTGTTCCCAACAGATTCTGAAGGAAAGGGACCCGGGGATAGGCAATTTACACGGATATTATCTTTTGCCCAGTAGACGGCCAAGTGCCGAGTTAGGTGTATAATTCCTCCTTTTAGTGTGTGATAGGCAACTGCGGATGCAGGACAGATTCCAGCGTAGGTGTCAGGATAGGACCCTACTTGTCCGTACATCGATCCCAACATTATAATATTTGCCGGTACTTTTCTTTTTAAAACGTGTTCGCGAAGTAACCGAGCTAAGATAAAATAGCCAGTTGCGTTTCTCACCCGGACGTAGTACTGTTTCATCATATATATCGACAACACCGACCATT
>PNEW01000031.1 GCA_002922725.1 Verrucomicrobia bacterium Opi.OSU.00C
CGATAATTTGCTTGTTAAAGTCAAAAATAGCTCGGGGATGAGACTTTAAATGATGGGGGATTTTCTCTATATCAGGATCCAGACCAACGCACACAAGTGAGTCTTTCTCTCTCCACGCCCTTTCAAGTTTGTGATAAAAATTCATTTGTTATCGATCAAGGTTAATACTTTATCGGGGGGACGACCAATTAATGCCTTATTTCCTTTAATAACAATAGGCCTTTCTATCAGTATAGGATTTTCCACCATTATTTTAATTAATTGTTTTGAATTGGGATGTTTTTTTTCGATATCCAATTCTTGGAATAAATCTTCTTTTTTTCTGACTAAGTCGATGGGGGCCATGTCCAGCAATTGAAGCAATCGCTCGAGAGTCCCCGCATCAGGTGGAGTTTGCAGATAATGTATTACATTTGGTTTTACCCCTTGTTCAAGGAGGAGTTTCAAGGTTTCCCTGCTTTTACTGCAATTTGGGTTATGGTAGATAGTTATTTCAGACATTATCCCTTTAGTTTATGATCTTTGATGAATTTAACAAGAAATTCGATAGATATTTTTCAGATTCTTTGTGAAAAATTAAATTAAACTGCTATATATAACTGATAAGTATTAAAATTAAATTTAAAAATTACTAAGCTTTACGCTTGCTCCTTAAGAAGTGGGCACCATTACTTTGTCCTTAATTTAATATGCCTAAACGCACGGACATAAAAACAATTCTAATTATTGGGTCAGGCCCGATCGTTATTGGGCAGGCTTGCGAGTTTGATTACAGTGGTACTCAGGCTTGTAAAGCCCTGCGTGAAGAAGGATTTAAAGTGATTCTTGTAAATAGTAATCCTGCGACGATTATGACAGATCCGGAATTTGCGGATGTTACTTATATAGAACCTTTGACTCCAGAGGTGTTAGAGTTAATAATAAACAAGGAGAAGCCCGATGCCCTACTTCCTACTTTAGGGGGCCAGACCGCCTTAAACCTTACGCTTGAATTGGATAAACAAGGGATACTTCGTAAACATGGGGTTGAAGTCATAGGTGCCCAGATTGAGGCTATTTTAAAAGGGGAAGACCGCGAGCTATTTAAAGATGCAATGACTCAGATTGGGCTTGATGTTGCCCGTTCTGCTTATGCTCGCTCCCAAGAAGAAGCCAGAACGGCAGCCGTTAAGTTGGGGAAATATCCTTTGATTATTAGACCTAGTTTTACACTTGGTGGAGCTGGTGGGGGCATTGCTTACAACCCTGAAGAGTTCGAGAAAATTGTACAACAAGGGCTGGATATTTCACCCGTACATCAAATTCTAATAGAAGAATGCCTTATTGGGTGGAAGGAATTCGAGATGGAGGTCATGAGAGATAAGCAGGACCAATGCGTCGTTATATGTTCGATTGAAAATTTCGATCCCATGGGAGTGCACACGGGAGATTCCATTACTGTTGCACCGGTGATGACCTTAACGGATAAAGAATATCAGTTAATGCGTGATGCGTCGTTTGCCTGTATCCGAGAAATTGGTGTAGAGACGGGCGGAAGCAATATTCAATTCGCCGTTAATCCAAAAAATGGACGCATGGTTATTATTGAGATGAATCCCCGGGTCTCTCGATCTTCAGCCTTGGCATCAAAAGCTACAGGGTTTCCTATTGCTAAAATTGCAGCGAAACTTGCCGTAGGGTACACGCTTGATGAGATTCCTAATGATATTACGCAAAAAACTCCCGCTTGTTTTGAACCGACAATAGATTATGTAGTTACTAAAATCCCAAGGTTTACCTTTGAGAAATTTCCCGACACGGACCCTGTGCTGACTTCATCGATGAAATCGGTAGGCGAAGCAATGGCGATTGGACGAACCTTCAAAGAATCTTTTCAAAAGGCATTGAGATCACTTGAAATAGGGACACAAGGTTTCGGTGGTGGTGGGAAATTGGGAGGTAATGAAGTGAAAGACCTTAAGAGTATTCGTGCAGGGCTAGCGAAGCCTACAGCCGAACGGATGCTCTATATTCGATTTGCCTTTAAAGCAGGGATGAGTATTGAAAAAGTGCAACGTATTACGACTATCGATCCTTGGTTCCTTAGTCAGCTCCAAGAGATCGTGATGATGGAAAATAGACTGCTTGATGGAGGCGCAAAAGGGTTAAGCCAAGATATCTTGCGCGCCGCAAAAGAATACGGATTTTCTGATACACAGATTGCATATTTAACTGGTATAAAATTTGATGAACTGCGCGAATTGCGCAGAAAATATAATATTAATACAACGTATCGTCTTGTAGACACTTGTGCGGCGGAGTTTGAAGCATTCACCCCTTACTACTATTCCTCCTATGGTGATGAAAGCGAAATGGTTCCAACTGATGAACGGAAAATAATGATCTTAGGAGGTGGCCCAAACCGTATCGGGCAGGGGATAGAATTTGATTACTGTTGTGTCCATGCGGCTTTTGCCCTTCGGGAGGTAGGATATGAAACGATTATGGTCAATTCTAATCCTGAAACCGTAAGTACAGATTATGACACTTCCGACAGGCTTTATTTTGAACCCCTTACGTTGGAAGATGTGCTGGAAATTTACCATCAGGAAAAATGTTCAGGTGTAATTGTTCAATTTGGTGGGCAGACTCCGCTCAACCTTGCTACCGAGCTAAAAGCTAACGGTGCACATATAATTGGTACGACACCCGAAGATATTGAAGCGGCCGAAGATCGGAAACGGTTTAAAGCGATACTTGAAGAAATTGGCTTAAAACAACCAGTTAATGCAATTGCGATGACATTTAAAGAAGCATTTGGGGCAGCTGAAAAAATTGGGCTCCCTATTTTGCTCCGACCATCTTTTGTTTTAGGTGGTCGTGGGATGTTCATCGTTTATGAGATGGATGAATTAAAAAAGGTGGTAAAAGAAGTCTTTGATGTTGCTCCAGGAAAACCGGTTCTCCTCGACAAGTTTCTTGAAGATGCAATCGAACTTGATGTAGATGCTATCAGTGATGGGGAACTAACTGTTATTGGCGGTATGCTTGAGCACATCGAGGAGGCCGGAGTACATAGTGGAGATGCTGCGATGGTGCTCCCTCCACATACACTTAAGAAAGAGATGATTGAGGAAGTCAGGGAGGCTACATATGCTCTGGCAAAAGAACTGAAAGTTGTCGGGTTAATGAATGTGCAGTATGCAATTAAGGACAATGAATTATATGTTCTTGAAGTTAATCCGCGTGCATCACGAACCATACCTTTTGTCAGTAAAGCTATTGGAGTTCCACTTGCTAAACTAGCGGCACAGGTGATGGCTGGTGCCAAACTGAAGGCACTCAATTTTACGCGTGAACTAAAAATTAATAATTGGGCGGTCAAAGAATCGGTGTTTCCTTTTGCGCGTTTTCCAGGTGCACCTATCACCTTGACTCCAGAAATGCGTAGCACCGGTGAAGTCATGGGGCTCGATAAGGACTTGGGGCTAGCAATTGCCAAAACACATATGGCTGTTGGCCCTTCTCTTCCGCAAGGAGGGAACGTTTTTCTCAGCGTTAAAGATAGTGATAAAAAGCTAGCGGGCGTGTTTGCACAGAAATTGGTGGATCTTGGATTTGAAATATATTCCACCGAAGGGACCGCCCGCTTTTTGGCAAAAAAAAGAGTGAAAGTAAAAATGGTAGACAAGATTGCTGAGGGTCGACCAAACGTAGTCGATTTAATAAAAAATGGCCAGATTCATATGGTTATAAATACTCCTTCGGGCGGAATCCCTCGCCGCGATGAAAATATTATTCGTGCCGCTGCAGTGAAACAGGGGCTGTGTATTATAACGACGATGACAGGGGCAAAAGCCGCTCTCCTTGGCATCGAATCGCAAAGGGAAAAAAGCCTTAGGGTCTGTCCGCTACAGACGTATAATTCAGCTGTGTCTTGATTTTAATCAATTATGATTCAGAAACAAGAATAACGAGAGGAGATTCATCTTCAATGATTTGTGGGAAGCGACCGACATCCTCGTTCACAAAATAATTATCCTGTGTATCATCATTTGCAGTAGAGACTTCACTCAGGATACATTCATCACTTTGAGGGAAAAATTCGTGATATATGCCAGGACAGAGGGTAATTCTTTCTCCTGGAGACAGAACAACTTTTTCACCGGAAGTGGTTTGTCGAGATTCACCATTAATTTTAACTGAAAATGATTCGCCTTCTTTACAATCTTGAGGATGCTGAGGCCAAAGAACGATTGCGAGTTCTCCATGACGACAAATGATATCTTCTTTCTTTATTTTGTGACAATGTGCAGGACAGACTTGAAATTTGTGATTATACATAAGTTTTTCACAATACTCCGGTTCTTCAGCTAGGTTGATAAGGACTAGGCCGTAATGATCAAAATCGCCAAGGCCACAATCTGTTATATCCCACTTAGGATTCGGGGGTAACGCCCATCCATGTTTTGAAAAACAGGCCTTAGCCTTTAGGTAAGCGCGGTTGAGGGCAGAGCGTTTCATTGTAGTAATTATGTATTATCTGAAATATAATAGGGCCTACGATAATTTCTATTTAACTACCGCGCCGTGCACAGGAAGTATGTAATTGGTAAAGTTTTAAGATGAGACCTAAAATCTTGTCAATCGCTTCTTAAGGAGTGAGCGAAATTTTCTACAATGAATGAAGAAATCATTCATTACCTTATAGATAAAAAGATAATTTGCAGTGTAACCGCTTACGGAAGGGGGTTAGGGCAACAGTTCAGGGATAAGGCGTATTTCATTGGAGCCAATTTTGTTCGGGCAGTAATAGTCTCATCATAAGATTTTTTAAATAAAAATGATATTGTGGAGTTGTTAGAAACGAGTAATAATATATTTATGAGTGTCATTACCCTCCTTACAGATTTTGGACATAAAGATTGGTACGTCGCTAGTATGAAAGGCTGCATCCTTAGTCTTGCTCCCGATGCTGTCTGTATTGACATCACGCATGAAATTCCTCCAGGAGATATTCGCACAGCAGCTTTTACCCTCGCACAATCCTACAGTGACTTTCCAGAACAGACCATCTTTTTATGTGTGGTGGATCCTGGAGTAGGGACGAAACGTTCAGCAATTGCTATTCGCTTAGGGAGGAATTATCTCGTGGGACCTGATAACGGGACCTTTTCCTATCTTGTGGATAGGGAAAAAGATCGGGATATAGAAATTTATAAAATTGAGAATGAAATCTTCTTCAACAAACAGCCGAGCCATACATTTCATGGGCGTGATATTTTCGCGCCGGTTTCGGCACATCTAGCCCATGGCGTCGTGATTTCAAAACTGGGGCCACGTCTTGAGAAGATTGAAAAGGTAAACTTATCGCGAGCAACCTATTTTAAAAGGAAAGCTAAAGGAGAGATTCTATTTATAGATCATTTTGGAAATGCAATTACGAATTTCATTCAGAAGGAACTGGAACCGAACTTCCAGTCTGATAAAATTATGCTAACTGTCGGCGATTATATTATACCTTTTGTAAAAACATTTGGGGATGTCGCTGAAGGAGAGCTCCTTGGTTATTACGGCTCGGGAGGGTTTGTTGAGATCGCTTTAAATGGGGGAAATGCCAAAGAGGAAATCAGCTTACGAATAGAGCAGAAAGTTGAAATAACATTGAGATAATGCAGTTACTACTCCTGGAGCGAGATTGATCTTAATTTCAGACAATGACGATACCGCATTTCTGGAAGAACTTGATATTCACGAGCGATGTTACGACTAAACAAGGATGCATTAAGCTGGGCACTTTATGATTGTGCAAATTCGGCATTTGTCCTCACGGTAATAGCAGGATTTTTTGGACCCTTTTATCATGATTACTGGTCCGGTGGTTCAGAAGAAGCATTCTTTTGGCAAGGGGTTACGGTATCCATGGCCAGCCTGATTGTTGCCTTGATCGCACCTTTCCTGGGTGCGCTTGCCAATCAAGAGCATCTTAAAAAAAGATTTCTTTGTGGCTTTATGCTTATAGGAGCAGTTTCAACTGCGGGGTTTTATATTACCGGAAGGGGAAATTGGCAACTCGCAAGTATCTTTTACATTTTAGGATTCATCGGATTTGCGGCAGGTAATATTTTTTATGATTCACTTTTACTAAATGTTAGTGATGAAAATAATAGGCATACAGTTTCAGGTGGTGGTTTCGCTTTAGGATATGGCGGAAGCGTTATTTTGTTTATTGCGAATATCATTTTAGTAAACAATCCCTCGCTTCTAGGATTAGAAGATAAAGCATCGGCAATAAAAATTTCTTTTCTCAGTGTTTCTGCCTGGTGGATTCTATTCAGTATTCCTCTGTTAATAGGGGGTAAAGAAATGCGTGAGGGCCCGCGGGGTGGAATTCGGGAAACGATAAGAAAAGGATTCATTGATATAAGGACGCTATTTAAGGAAATAACGAATCAGCCACATATAATTTGGTTTCTCATTGCTTATTGGCTTTATATCGATGGCGTGAATACGCTCATTACAATGGCGACAGGATTTGGAAGTAGTCTTGGCTTCAGCCTCCAGGACCTTATGGTGACCCTCATTATTGTTCAAATAGTAGGTGTTCCGGCCTCGCTTATATTTGGCGGGTTGGGACAGCACTTCGGAGCCAAAAAAATAATCTTAACCGGGATCATCATTTACCTTGGTGTTACCACCTATGCAGCTCGTCTTTCCCTTGAGCCTGTTCAAGTTATCGGAGTTGAAATAAGTGAAATTCATGTGCTGGGGTTTCTCGTCGGATCTGTTCAAGGGGGTGTTCAATCACTCAGCCGATCGTATTTTGCCAATATTATTCCCTCTGATCAGGCTGCGGCTTATTTCGGGGTTTATAATATGATTGGTAAAATTGCCGCCCTACTCGGTCCGATCTTGATGGGGACCGTAGCCCGTTTTAGTGGTGAACCGCGGCTGGGTGCCCTGGCAGTGGCAATTTTATTTTTACTCGGAGGTGTTTGCCTGTTAAAAGTCTCTCCCAAGAGTGCGGCTACTGCTAATGACCCATGAATGAATGTGAACATGAACAGCTTTGTACACTTATGGGGGGTTCCGGGAAGATACTTATTTTTACCGGTGCGGGGATTTCTACGAATAGTGGGATTCCTGACTTTCGTGGACCTGGGGGTGTATGGACTAGACGAAACCCCGTTTTTTACCAGGATTTCATGCGGTCAGGGAAAGCGCGCGTCGAGCACTGGGAATATAAACTTGAGGTCTGGGATGATTTTAAAAATGCCGTCCCTAATGCCGTGCATCAAGGCATCGTAAAATTGGAAAAAGCAGGAAAGATTCATAAAGTAATCACGCAGAATATAGATGGGTTGCATCAGAAAGCTGGGACATCGTGCGGATTGCTCGTAGAGTTACATGGGACAAACGCTGAGGTGGAATGTCAAAAATGCCTCCTGCGCACCGAACCAGAAGTTCATTTTGAATATTTCCGCTCTACTGGCAAACCACCCCTTTGCCGATGCGGAGGCTTCTTAAAACCAGCAACTATTAGCTTTGGCCAGAATTTGCACCCTGAAGATATTCAGGGTGCGGGAAATGCCGCAGGCCAAGCCGATCTTGTGATTGCACTGGGATCATCCTTGTCTGTTTATCCCGCGGCAACGATTCCTCTTCTTGCCACCCGAAGAGGTGTCCCCTATATCATCATCAACCGAGGCGAGACTGAGCATGACGGCGATTCCACGGTTACTCTCCGACTTAAAGGAGATGTAAGTGATATTTTTCCTCCCGCGGTGGAATCAATATTGTCCTGAGGATGAGGGTTTATTGTACTATCCTATAGCAACAAAAACCAATCCAATAAATATAATAAAGGTTCCCATTAACTTAGGATAAAACCAAGCTTCTTTTAAGAAGATAACACCAAAGATAACGCCTAATGGAATGCTGAGCTGGCGAAAGGCGACAACATAACTTACATTTGAAACATGGGACATCGAAATGAGGACAAGGGAGTAGGGCACGAGAAAACTCGCACCTGTCAACATTGCCGGACGCAAGGAAGTTTGAAACACTTGCCGTAAATTATTCCGGCCGCTTTTATGCGTGACGGTAAATAGAGCTAACCATAAGGCGGCGATAAAGAACTCAATCGAAACATAAGATATACCTATTCCTACATCGCCGAGATTAATTTCGGCGATCCCTCGCAATACTTTTAGCGCTCTAAAGTCGATCATTGAATAACCGGCAGTCGCCAATGCGGTAAAAAGGGCAAAAAAACAGGTGAGATTAAAATAATTTTTTACCCTAAAATCAGCGAAGTGGTGCATTGGTAAAACAACACTTCCACCGAAAATGAGAATGATTCCGGCAATACAAGGAAAACTTACCTGAGCTCCCTGACCCAATAGTAGTGTTATGAGTGTGACAATGATAACCGG
Source organism: Verrucomicrobia bacterium Opi.OSU.00C (assembly GCA_002922725.1). Lineage (GTDB taxonomy): Bacteria > Verrucomicrobiota > Verrucomicrobiia > Opitutales > PNEW01 > PNEW01. The sequence goes on from PNEW01000031.1 coordinate 8,415, forward strand.
AGCGGAACGTGCCAGAGGATAGGCTATAGACATGTCACCTGATCGATAAGCAGCAGACAGTGAGACAAAATACAAGGCTTCGCATAAACCAGATATTGATAGAAGCAGCCAAACTTGTGTTGGGAATATTAATATTTCCCGAAAATTAATAATAAGTATCGGGAAAAAAAGAGAAGTTCCAATTACGAGTGCAATTAAAAAAAAAGCGGTAGTGGGATGTGCACGTTTACTAATTACATTCCAACCAGCATGCAGAATAGCCGAGACCGTGATTAGAAAAACTGCGGTCAGGGTCATGAAATGATTGGGCCTTTAATCTGGATATTATACTAATTATCCAAATGTTGTTTCAGGTAATGTTGAACATTAATCGGCTGTCCAGTATGCGCTGATTCTACAGCGGCGAAAAGGAGCGCCGCACATTGGATGTTATCTTCCAACCGAGACGGATGGTCTTCTCTTTCTCCTGACAGCCAGTCGCAAAACATCTCCGCAATCCACTCGTTTCTCCAGACTTCCCCGCTTGCCAGGGGCAATTCCTTTCCGGTAATTTCTCCATCAATACGAGAATTGAGAAGCCGCAACTTCCGGGCATCGAGTTCAATCGTACCGTTTTCGCATTCCGCACGCATGTAATCCTTAGTCCACCCGTTCAAAGTTACAGCATTGCATTTAGCCCCCTCCCAGAAGCACTTTACGCCATTTTTCATTTGCATGGTGATCAACGCTTGACTATCACCGCCGTATTCACCCCAGGCTGGATTCCAGCCAACCGTATAAACGGTTTCACAGTCTGATTTTGTCAACCCACGAAAGATGTCAAAATGATGCACAGTGCCTTCAATAAGTAGTGGATCGATCATTTCATGACGAAAACTGGCACCCCATGCACCAAATTTCCGTAAAGCCATCGTGAAACGTCCAATAACATAATCTAATTTCCCATAGGCACCACTATGTACAATCGCCTCTAATGATTGTTTATCCTGATCGAAACGATGACTCATAGTCACAGCCATTTTTTTACCTGCAGATGTGACTTTTTTATAAATACGGCAACAAGCGGCCATATTATCAGCGATTGGTTTTTCCGATAGGATGTCCATATCATGGGCAAGAGCAGTATCGACAACCAGTTCATGAAAATTGGGAGGAGTAACGATAATGGCGAAGTCGGCTTTTATTTTATCGAAGGCGATATTAATATCAGTAAAACAAAGATCTGTCGATAGCCCCAGATAAGCTTTAGCATTTTGAAGATGATCTGCGTTGATATCGACTGCGGCTGCAGGGATTGCTTTCCCTAATTCAGCAAGACGAGGCAGCGTTGCTTTACACCAATGCTCGCCCATGCCTGCAGTCCCTACAATTATATAGCGATGAGGGGTACTCATAGTAAATGAACTTTATTTATGAGGTTTAATATAATTTTTTTAAATAGGAAAATCGGAAGGAAGGGGTTTTGTAGAAACATCATGTTTCTTAGCTTTTGAGTCGGATTTGTGTAAATGGCCAATTCTTCCACCTTCGGGAGTTTCATCCTCAAAGTAAAAAGCTTCTAGGTCTTCGTAAATTTCTAAAACGTCATGCTCATCTCCCGCCCTGGTAAAAACAATGTCGCCTGATTTCACATAATATTCTTTTCCTTCACTAAGAATTTTTGCCTTACCTTTGAAAATGAGCCAGTACTCGTCACAATCGTGATAGTGACAATCGAATTTACCATCTGTTGTTAAAACGCTAAAAACCCCGGCGGATGTTTTATCACACCCAGCAGGGCGATTGGCTCGGTTAAGCGATTTATTGCTGGTTCTTATAACAGGCATGATCTAAATCATTGAATAGAGCATATGAGAGCAGAATTACAAGATGAATAACAGAGGAGAAAGTTTTTGTTCGAGCTGCTATTCATGAGAGTGATAGCATTTTTTAATATAGCAAAAACTTGTCTCAAAAATTGAAGAACCTCTGAGGCTATAACCACTGCGGGGTTCCAGGAATATCTCTCATCGGCTTTGTGATATTGTTGCAGATCAAAGAGATTACCTCACTTAAAATGATTAAATAGCTAAAGTCGGGGCTCTTCTCTTAAATATATGGTTAAGGCAGTAAAAAGCATTAGCGACATTGACAAAGTTTTTTTAGCTCTTTAACCAGTTTATGAAGATTAACATGGCAATCAATTTTACTCATTAACTGCACGGTAGTGATGTATTTCCTTTATATTTAATAATGAAAGCAGCCCAAATTAGAGCTCCACGGTCTATCCACATTATCGAAATTGACGATCCTGTACTTACCGATTGTCCTACGGACCATATTATTGTCCGGCTAAAACGCGCATGCCTTTGTGGATCAGATTCCCCTTTTTTTTGCTTACGATCTTAGCCGTGTGAGGAACGAGGCCCCCGAAGAGCTGACCATTAGCACTGAATTCCTTGAAATTGAAACAGAAGAAGTCTATCCTTTGCGTATTGGATTATCTTTGCATGAGTGCGTTGGGACTGTGATCCGATCTGCTTCCTCCAAATTTAAAGAAGGGGATTATGTCCTTGCACTCCCAGAGTATCAGAATGGCTACCAGGAAAATCTTTGCATACCCTCAAGCCGTGCTATCCACCTCCCTGAGAATACAGTTTCCATTGAAGAAATGGTTTTAACACAACCCCTTGGAACCGTGATATGGGCCTGCAGAAAGCTCGAAAAGGTTATAGGAGCTGATGTAGTCATTATAGGTTTAGGACCAATTGGATTGTTCTTTTCGCATCTTTTAGCTAACTTGGGTGCACGCCGCGTGATCACCCTTGATCGTATACCCTCGCGCCTCGAAGCGGGAGAGAAAATGCATGCTACACACCGTATTAACATCGATGCAGAGGACCCACTCGAAGCAGTGAGGAACATTACTGGGGGAAAGATGGCCGATATTGTTGTCGATGCGGTGGGGCACGATGTTTATTTGTTGGATCTATGCATGGATCTTGTCAAACAACAGGGAACAATTCTATACTTTGGTTTGCCTGATCGCGATCTCTATCCCCATTTCCCTCATCTTAAATTTCTTCGAAAAAATATTCGCCTCGTATCATCGGTGGGCCCTGAAATAGATTATGATTATCCTTTAGCACGGGATTTGATTGTACAGGGAAGAATAAACGTAAAACCACTTATAACCCATATCATCTCATTTACTGATCCACAACAGGCGTTCGAGTTATTCACCGAACGAAAGGATGGAGCGATTAAAGTATTTATCGATTTCGAAAAGGTAAAAGTGAAAAGGTGAAGCTGCAAACTAGTAGAAAAGCTTTGAACATTCTTTCGCATTGTAGGGTAAATCTCTCAAGAATGAGCGAAAAGAAAACAATACGTGGACACATCAAGGCTTTGGTTTTGATCAAGGGGGCGACGGTAATCTTTATGTCAATGCGAAAGACGTAATTGAAGCGATTCACCAGACTGATTTAAATAAAGATGGTTGCTGATTTGACCAATTAAAAAAGTAAGAATTAATTTTATAGATTAAATAGGCCCATTAAGGGTGGTAGAGTATAAGTGAAGTAAACGGGAAAAGTAATAATGAGACCAAACAAAAATAAAATGCACGCTCTTAAAAAATGTCGTTGGCCGGTAGAAAAGGCATGTAAATGGTATAACACTCAACCCTGGACATTAGGGTTTAATTATATCCCCGGGTATGCAGTTAATTTTACAGAAATGTGGCAGAAAAATATCTTCGATCCTAAAGTTATTGATCGTGAATTGAAATGGGCGGCCAATATTGGGTTTAACACTTTTCGCACAATAATGCAATTTCTTGTTTGGAAGGATGATAATCAAGGATTTGAGGAAAGATTTGAGCATTTGCTTGAAATCGCGGAAAGACATAGACTGAAAGTAATGCCCTGTCATTTTGATGACTGTTCATTTACAGCTCCCGGGAAACAACACATCACGGAACCCTATCTCGGAAAACAGAAGGATCCAGTCCCTGGTTGTATTGGTTCGAGTTTCACTCCTAGTCCCGGACATTATACAGCCCAGGATAAAAACCAGTGGCCAGAACTAGAGAGATATGTAAAAGAAATTATTACTCGTTATGCGAAGGATGAAAGAATTTACGCATGGGATCTCTATAATGAACCGGGGGGGGCTACAATGGCATGGCATGGGGTAAAACGGACAACTTGGTCGATGCCACATTTACTTGGGCGAGAGAAGTTAACCCAAACCAACCACTTACCGTGGGATGGTGGTCGAACAGTAGAATCGGTATCGATTACGGCAAACGTTGGATGGAATGTTCAGATATTATTACTTATCATCATTACGGACAGCTGGGAGCGAGCAACGTTCCATTAACGGAGAAACAAAGGGAATTGGGGGTTCTTCCCATGGGAGAAAAATCACGAATCGAGTTATGTCGAACATTTCACCGACCCATTCTATGTACGGAATGGTTAGCAAGACAATTAGGAAGCCAAGTCGGTACACACCTGCCTTTTTATAGAAGGGAGAAGATAGGGTGTTTTCAATGGGGAATGGCTAATGGTCGTTCGCAAGGCCATTGCCATCATATCAATTATAAGGTGGTTAAACATAATGATGTTTGGGGACATGATTTGCTCCATAATGACGGAAGACCATACAACGAAAAGGAAATTGAACTGATTAAAAACACGATTTCCGGCGACATATAAGCGAATTGACATCTTTATTCAGGTGGGTATGCAAGGGGGGGAGAGAGGGAAATATCTATTTCTGAAAAAAACTGTATTTTAATTACTTAAATTCCATGAAAAAATTTATTGATAGACTGCAAGATCCTACACCATTAATATTCGATGGGGGATTTGGGACCGAACTTTTTGCACGAGGGATAGAATTAGCTAATAGCGCACTGGCGAATGAATTACATCCAGATGCCGTTACGGATATCCATTCTGTTTACATTGAAGCTGGTGCCAATGTGATTGGGACTAACACGTTTGTTGCCTCCTTTCCTCATCTTGAGATGGCGGGAAAAGATGCTTCAGCGTCTGATAAGTTAGTCAGGCGAGCTGTTGAACATGCAAAAACCGCAATTGAAAAGAGCGGTAAAGAAATATATATAGCGGGATCGATTGGGCCTTTACCAGGTGCGATTGAAGCAGATAGTGGTGATACGCAATTTGGTATTGCAAATACAATTGCCAGAGATGCCCATGAAAAAGTAGCAACGGTCTTGGCAGAAGAAGGAGTAGATTTTTTTTGCATTGAAACAATGTTTTCCTCGAAAGAGGCAGCGCTTGCCACGGATGTTGTTAGAAAATTCGGTCTCCCCATTGCAGTAAATTCAATATACAAATATACCAAAGATAAAAAAACAGGAAATGTAGTTTATCGAACTGATTGGGGACACTCAGCAGAAGATTTACTAGATATATTTTCGAGTGGTGAACTTTCTGATGGAGACGATCTTTTAAATTCGGTTCATATATTAGGGGTAAATTGTGGTGCTGAATCAAGACGTGAGGAACATACAGGAATGCCGTATGCGATAAATGGGGTAAGAAATTTTAAAGCAGCGATGGATAAAAAAGGAATTCAACCAAAACGATTGATGGCTTATCCGAATGCAGGTAAGGCACATCTGGACGATAAACATAGAACCTATTATACACAGTCTCCGGAAGAGATGGTTGGTTACTTACCGGAACTACTTAAAGCAGGAGCCTATGTAATTGGTGGATGTTGTGGGACTGGACCCGCACACATCAAAGCATTCCGGGAATATGTGAATAGTACGCATTAACAAGACGGCAAATTCAGAGTTCTAAATTTCACCATTATATAACCCCGGGTTTTTCGTTGAGAGGAAAAAGGTAGTGAACTAATGACTAAAACTACGTACCAAATATTATTCTGGAAAAATATTCCAGCTCAGGTAAAGGTCTTTAATGGAAAGAGACCAATATCACGGGTGATGCCTGATCGTTTTCAGCATGCAATTGATAGGATTGCGATGGCCGAAGGACTTACAGAAAGGGATGAATACCTAGACCACTGGCAGTGGACTGAAAAACGAGAGATAAAGGGTGATGTAGAAGAAGTAATGGCAAAACTTTTAGAAAAACTTGAAAAAGAATACAACGAAAGAGAAGATCAAGTTAACGATTGATATTTCGAATGGGGTTGGCATAATTTAAGGGGATTAAAACTTGGAAAAGGAAGTTTGAATAATGGGTGAAATAGTTGATATTGGCAGGCGAATTGAATTGGTTCCAATAGACCTTCATTGCCAAGATATTACAATTGGCCTCTACTGTCAGGAGGTAGATGAAGGGCTAGGCTTTTTTAGTACATACTTACAGCCATCTTCCTGTTGCACAGGAACGTATTTCTTTCGTCATTCACGCCATGTGTGTTTTAGGGGGTATGGTATTGGCCCCTAATGGATTGATTCACTTCCCCTGTTGGCACGAACATCAAATGGCTTGCAAACGAGTATTTCTTGAAGCTTGTAAGCTTGCATCTAACACGATAGTAGAAGCAAAGCCATTAAATATTTTAGATAAAAAGACAGGGCTGAATATTAAAGTATTTAGTGATAAGAATGGAGTCTATCAGGTTTCAGCGGAAGGGGTTGGAAAGGACAAGGAAAAACGGGTCGCGTTTATTACAGGTGGGTTAATAAAATTGGGGCAAATGGTAGAGGTTAAAAATACATTGGATAAAATTGCTTACCCCTGTGGAGATACTCACGATGAAATGCTCGGGTTGCTCCTCATTCGTGCTCCAAATGTACGGGCCGTATTTAGAGAGCAAGATATGGCAGCTTCGCGTGGGGTACTCGCGGCACCAAGTCAGCAGAAGTAATAGAAATTAAATATGGAAACACAAAATATTAAAGAAATGACAAGTCGTGAACGGGTTCTTGCTGCGCTTGCAAGAGAGCCGGTGGATCGAACGCCTGCTTGTAACCCAACATCTGTGGCGACGGTCGAATTGATGGATTTAGTCGATGCACCTTTCCCTGATGCCAATCGAGATCCTGAGTTGATGGCCCGTTTGGCCGCTACTAGTTACACAGAACTGGGGTTTGATAGTATTATGCCTGTTTTTAGCATTATTCAGGAGTCCTCAGCCCTTGGTTGTAATATACAGTGGGAACAAAAAGATAACTGGCCGACGGTTAGGATGAATGAACCGATCTGGAAGGACATTGAAGATATTAAAATACCAAAGAATTATTTAACACATCAGGACACCAAATGCGTGCTCGATGCAATTAAAATCCTTAAGAAAGAATATGGTGATGAAGTGGCAATCATTGGTAAAACAATGGGTCCTTGGTCGTTAGGATACCACTGTTTTGGCGTGGAACCGTTTCTTCTTATGAGCCTGGATGATCCAGAAAAAACAAAGCTTGCTTTGGATAGGATGAAAGAGGCGTCAGTACAGTTCGGAATTGCTCAGATAGAAGCAGGTGCTGACGCACTGACCCTACCGGATCATGCTACCGGGGATCTTGTTAGTGGCGATTATTATAAACGCTTCCTGCGGGATCTTCATATTGAATTGGCTGAGCGAATTCCGATTCCTTTGATAATGCACATATGTGGACGGACGGTAGATAGAATGGATTATATTGCACAGACTGGATTCGCCGCTTTCCATTATGACTCAAAGAATCACCCCGACGAATCTATGGAAGTTATGAATGAGCGTATTTCTCTGGTTGGAAATATCAATAACCCTGAAACATTGTTTGCTCGTGGGCCAGATAGGGTTCGTGAAGAAGTCTACAAGAACCTGGATGTCGGAGTACAGTTGGTGGGACCCGAATGTGCGATTCCTTTGCAAACGTCCATCGAAAATCTTAAAGAGATCCCCTATGCTTTATGTGACTGGCATAAGGAACATACAGCAACAAATTAAAAAGCTGATAAAAGAGAATGGCAGAAATAACTGATATAAAAAATGAATTTATTAGAGATGAAATCGATGAGTTTATCGAGAACCCAGATGAACGTAAGCATATGGTCAATCTCTTTGCTCGAACAACCCCTGCGATGCAGGCAATTTCTGCGGCCCTCATTGAAGGGAGTCACACAATTGTTGACCAATTAACAAAAGAGGCATTGGAAGAGGGAACAGAAGCTTTGGAAGTAATGGATGATGGCCTAATTGCGGGAATGGGCATTGTCGGGATTAAATTTCGGGAGAACTTTATTTTTGTCCCAGAAGTCCTTTCCTGTGCACGGGCTATGAAAGCTGGTATGGCATACATTGAGCCAATTTTGTCTGAATCCGGAATTGATCCAGTGGGTACTGTTGTTATGGGCACGGTAAAAGGTGACTTACATGACATTGGAAAGAATCTTTGCATCATGATGTTACGTGGTTCAGGGTTTGTCGTACATGATCTGGGAGTAGATACCTCAGAGGATCAATTCATTGAGGCAGTTGAAGAGCATAAATCTCCTTTGATGGGAATGTCTGCTCTGCTTACAACAACGATGCCTAATATGGGGAAGACAATAGAAGCATTTATCGATGCGGACCTACGTGATGAGGTGAAAATTATGGTGGGTGGTGCTTCCGTAACGCAAGAGTTTGCCGATGATATGGGTGCAGATGGTACTGCCAAAGATGCCGTGTCATGTGTTGAACTGGCAAAACGATTACTGCAGGAGCTTAGAGAGGAAAGCATCGTATAATAGTGTAAATTCAATTGCACGACCTATTTGCTCGATAAAAGATAGGTGAATAGTGAACTTAGGATGAAAAAGACTCCAAAACTCGAGTATCAGAAACGGCTAGATAAAATCACGAAAATATTTTCATCCATTGCGACGCATGCCGATGAACAATCTACCTATCGCTGTCCGTATAAAAATCGGTTTGATAAATGTACGGCTAAATTTGGGTGTCGTAACCAAAAAAAACCTCGGACCAAAGACGGATTACTAACCTGTGGTAGTGACGATAAACTCGACTATCGAAATGCTTGGGAAATGGAAACGACGGATAGAGACGCAGGTAATGATGAAGGTATAAAATATGGTACAGGGAGTATCATGCATAATGATGAAAGACGGAAGCTCGTTGTTGGGAAAAATATATTTGATTATGCTGATGAACTTACCGTTCAAGTACCAACATCCTGTGGGCGGACCGGATATTGTCATGAATGTATTGTTGAAATAGAAGAAGGCATGAAAGCTCTCCAGCCAAGGACAGAGGCCGAATCCTTTTTAAATCAAAACTATCGCCTTGCTTGCCAAGCAGTTATTAAGGATGCAGATGCCCATATCCAATTTACTCCGTTGCGGCGTGAACCAAAGATCCTTACCAATACGCAAGTGAAATCCATTGAGGTGGATCCAATAGTCAGTCGTTATAAAGAAAATGTATATTATGAGAGAGAGATCATAGACAAATTTCGCGGACATCTTTATGGGGTAGCGATTGATCTTGGAACTACAACGATAGTAATGGATCTGGTTAACTTGGAAACTGGCATTAGTGATTGTGTAAGTTCTTTTGAAAACCCGCAGCGCTTCGGCGGAAGTGATGTTATGAATAGAATTTCCTACGATGCTAAATTTAGTGGGGAGTTGCGCAAAGCACTCGTGAATGCGTTGAATCACGAAATTACGGCTATGTGTAAGCGGCTTAATTTCCGACCAGAGAAATACGCTCATTCATAACTTCCATAGATTCGTCGGGGTGATTCTTTGAGTCATAATGGAAAGCGGCGAATCCAGTCTGTGCAATATAATCCATTCTATCTACCGTCCGTCCACATA
>PNEW01000032.1 GCA_002922725.1 Verrucomicrobia bacterium Opi.OSU.00C
AGATGTGTATAAGAGAAAGGTATTAAACATTCCCGGGGAAACTGAACACTTTTGTCCTTTCGAACAGGATAAAGAAGACAAAAAAGTAAATAATTAATTATCGAAAATTTTTAAAAACGATATAATATCAGACAAGTCAGTAAAAAGAGCTGTTGGTTTATGAACAGCAAGATCCTCGGCTTTTGTCCATCCTGTTGCCACCCCTATAGTATTTGCCTTCAATGCCCTGCCGCATGTTATATCATGTAAGGTATCACCAATGACAAATATATCTTCTGAAGGAAACATGTAACTGCATGTCTTATGGGCTCGCTCTAACGCTTTGGGGCCCAAATCATTTCGGTTGTGGCTCTCTCCTCCAAAAGCACCAAATATAAAATAGTGCCAGAGATTAAAGTACTCTAACTTTATTTGTGCGCTTCGCTCAAAGTTTCCAGTCAGCAATCCTTGTACCAAATCATTTCGGTTGTGAATAATTTCTAAAATTTCAGGAATTCCTGGACAGAGTGTTCCTTCACTCTTTGTTAATTCAACAATTAATCGTCGAAAGTAAAGTTCACTCAATCTCAGTATATTCTCTTTATTATTATCCAAATCGTATTTTATAAAAAATTGTTTGAAGATACTTAAGTCAGTACGTCCATTAAAATCAATATCGTCGAGTGTCACCTCAATAGAAAATATCCTGTTAATTGAATATTCTAAAGCACGCCTACTAGCCCCACCAGATTTAAGTAATGTCCCATCTATGTCCCAAAGAATAAGCTTTTTCATTCTTCTAATTTAACACTTTCACAAGTGATCCCTCGACATAATCAGCGCTTATTTTTTCCAGGTGTACACGTGCTAGACGATTCCTTAAGTCTTGAGAAGTATCACTTACGACCCGTATATAATTGCCCGTATAACCAGGCCATATCCCTTGACGCTTATCTTCAAAAAGAACCTCCATTGTTTTTCCTAAATATGACTCATAATAATTATATCGGCGTTTTGAATTAAGCTTCCGTAAAAAAGCTCCTCGACGATTGCGTTCAGACACAGGAACAATCTCAGATTCTCGAATCGCAGGTGTTCCCTTTCTTTCTGAATAGGTAAAAACATGACAATAAGCAAAGGGGTTGTCGAGAAAGACCTGGCAAGTTTCATCAAATTCCTTTTCTCCCTCACCGGGAAATCCTGTAAGTATATCCGTTCCAATACATAAATTGGGAACGTTATTTGCGGCATTATTAATAAATTTAACAAAGTCACAAATAGCATACTTTCGACGCATGAGCTGTAAAATTTTATCAGATCCGGATTGCATTGGAATATGTAAGTAAGGCAAGAGAATGTGGTCAGGATCAGCCATCCGATCTAAAAGTGCTTCGGGGACAGTCGTTGGTTCTATACTGCTTATGCGAATACGTAATAGACCTGAAAGAATGTTAAGATGATCTACTATAGATAAGATATCACAATCATGGTTATTGTAAGTCCCAATATTAACACCGGTAAGAACAATTTCACGTACTCCACGCTCAACTAGACTTTGGGCCTCTTGTATAAGGTTCTTGTAGTCTCTAGATCGTGACCGTCCTCTTGCGAAGGGAATAACACAAAAAGAACACATAAAATTGCACCCGTCTTGAATCTTGAGATTAGCTCTTTTCTCAAATGGTAGATCTCCAGCAAAGGATATTGAGAAATCATTTTTATCGATACGGTCTCGAACAATAAGCGGCCGTTCATTCTTACCATGACCAACATAATCGAGAAAACTTAATTTGTTTTGATTGCCGATGATAAGATCAACACCAGCTATTTCAGCGATGTCCTTTGCACCCATCTGTGAATAGCAACCCAAAACAGCTGTAAAAGCTCCTGGATTTTTTCGTATAAATTGGCGGATTGCCTGCCGGCTTTTTGCATCTGCCTCACGGGTTACGGTACAGGTATTAATAACTGCGAGATCAGCCTTTTCACCGAAAGGCACATAACGATAACCCGCCTCTTCCAATTTTTCGCGAATGATATGCGACTCCGATTGATTAAGGCGACAACCAAGTGTATGTACGGTTGCTTTTTTTTGTTTCGCTTTATTTGATACCATAGGTTCCAATTTATATTGATAAAAGGAAAATAAATAATTTTATTTTTTTTAAAAGATAATTTAATTTTTATATTAAATCCATCTTTAGATATTTTTCTTATTTATTAAACTCTTATAAAAGTAATTGCAGACCTTTATAAATCATGAGCTGGACATTTGAACTTATCGCAGGACCTTTCAGTTTCACAGAAGGACCCGCTTGGGATGGTGAAGCGGTATTATTTAGTAATTGTCCAGAAAATCGTATCATGCGTTATCACCCTGCAAGTGGAGAATGCTCATTATTTCGAAGTAACACTAACGAAGCCAATGGTCTCATGTTCGATAAGGATGGACAACTTTATGCCTGCGAAGGAAACTCTCAGGGAGATACCCATCGTATAGTCCGCTATAATAAAGATAGGTCAACGACAATTATTGCAGACAATTTTGAAGGGAAAAAATTAAACAGCCCGAATGATTTGGCTTTTGATAAAGAAGGTCGACTTTGGTTTACCGATCCTCGCTATGGAGATAAAGCTGATAAGCTAGAACTTGATCATCAATCCGTTTTCCGTGCTGATCCTTTACCAGATGACATTTGGAATCTAACACGTGTTACATATGATACAACAAAACCCAACGGTTTGTTAATATCTCCTGATCAAAAGACTCTCTATGTAGCTCAAAGCGAATACAAACTTAAAATGGAATTGCGCGCTTATCCCATCAATACTGATGGTAGCCTGGGGAAATATTCGGTGCTTCACAACTTTTCCCCTCACCGCGGTATTGATGGTATGTGTTTGGATACTGAAGGTAATATTATTGCTACTGCTGGTTTTGAGGAAAGTGGACCAGGACCAATGATTTATATCTTTGACCCAAATGGTCGGGTTTTGGAAACACATCCTGTTCCCGGGGATAATCCAACAAACTGCACATTTGGAGATGGTGATCTTAGAACCCTTTATGTTACTGCAGATGGTTGTTTATTTCGCACCCGTACTAATCATACAGGTTATTTAATTTTCCCACAAAAATAATTATCATTCATTTTATATAACGCTCACTTGCATCTCGATGTGCAGTTTTCATTTCTAATTCAATTAAAAGGGTGAGTAATTTTTCACGATCTGGCTTAAATTTAGATAAATTATAACTTTTGTGGTCGTATTGTAGTGTTGTCATCTGTAAATTACAGCGTAGATCATCTGCTTTTTCATAAACTTGAGATTGGAAACGTTGCGGTTTCAACTTTCCACAATTTTCAATCACTCTTTCCAGATTACCATAAGAATTGAGCCACTTAGCAGCCGTTTTAGGTCCAACACCATGAAGTCCTGCTATATTATCTGATGTATCTCCAATAAGTGCCAAATAGTCAGGTATTTGATCCGGTCTTACCCCAAATTTTATTTTCACCCCTTCGACATCAAGACGTCGCCAACCTAACTTCGGATTTGCAGTGGGTGGTGGTAGCAGCTGTGTAACACTATCCGTAACGCATTGCGCAAGATCCTTATCAGCACTGACTATAAGGACTACCTCCCCGCTCTCTGCTAATTCACGCGCATTCATTCCAATTAGATCATCTGCTTCAACACCCTTCTTTTCTATTCCTCCGTAACCCATCGCCAGTGTTAACTCCTTAATAAATGGTATCTGTAAACTGAGCTGATCGGGACAAGCCTCACGGTTGGCCTTATATTCCGGTTGTAATGCCTCGCGTCGCTCGTCACCACCACAATCGAAAAATACTACCATATGGTCAGGTGATTCATCATCCAATAGTCGCCAAAGAGTACGTACCCAGCCATGGATCGCATTTGTGGGAAACCCATCTGAACGAATCAGGTCCGGCATCCCATAAAATGAGCGAAACGTCAGATTATAACCATCAATAAGTAACCATTTCGACATCTTATTTTTATCTTATCAGGGTTTTATACAACCGACAATGAGTGTCCTCCCTAAAAGGAGCTTTAGACCATTCATTTCGCGTACAAAACGCTCGTTAATATTGTCAATAGTCTGGTATTTATTTCGTTCTTTCCGAAAGGCCAGATTAGCGAATATTTTTACTGGCAGCCAAAGAAATATTAATCCAAATAAGGAGAAAGTTTGCTTCTTATCGATAGATACATTCACTTTTTTAAACCCGACCTCGGAGAGTGAATGCGCAAGATAAAAATAGCTGATTGGATTGATATGCCCTCCAGTAGTGTATTTTTTTGTCTTCTTGAAGGTGTAAAGGACCGAACAAATTCCAGAACCCAAAAAATAAAAACCTTATTCTCGATTTAATATTAAGTATATTAGGCGTTGATATTACAAGGATACCACCTGGTTTTAATACTCTAAATATATCCTTTAAATTACCCCGGTAATCTTCAAGGTGCTCGATCACTTCAGTTAAGGTGACTAAATCAAAATAATTATTATTATACGGGAGTTTTTGTTTATTTAAATCTACTATATCAACCGATTGGTTGGATAATTGCATTAATTTATCAGTATAATCACAAGCGTAAGGTTTGACCTTAAATTCAGAAATAACCTCGGAGATAAGATCACCATAACCACTTCCAATATCGAGGTAATTCCCACTAATAGCGATATTATACTCTTTAATTTTGTTCAGAGTTGCTCTCAAAGTTTGCGGTAAACTTAGCCCCATATTAATTTAATAAATTCACCCTATTTCAAGATGGCAATTATTTAACATCATTTGATCAAAATTGAGGCTTAAATAAAGAGGGTGGAGGTAAAGAAATTTATTCTGTTACACTTATTTTCAAAAAAACTTCAAGATTAGATTCTTTGACACTGATTAAAGTATACTAAACGAATATTTGAGATCTAACTGTTTGATTCTAGGATATAATCTTTGTGTTACAAGTAATTGATTTATTTCATATGAAGGGAACCTCTGACATCAATCTGCGTTTACATGCCTTTGGAAACACTTCGATAAGCATTGAAGGATAATTTGAAAAAAGGCAGTAATTAGTTCAATAAGGACCACAACTTTCTTATTATATTATGACCTTCTTATCGCACGAGTCTTCGAAAGGATTCACTCTTTAAATCGACAGCGAGTAAGTCATCTAGATTTCCTTTATCCAACCCTTTTTTAATTACTTCAAATGACTCTGCTGCCGCCTGACAGGTTTGTTGTATGTCTTTTTCAGTATGAGCTAGTGTCGCATTAATACCAAGGCGAGTATGGATACCTCGCTTGGACATTTCTTGAATATACAATGTATTGGCTTTAAGTATAAATTTATCTGGAATATCGAGTTTAATGGCAGGGCATACATAATGGCCGATACAGCCACCCGATAACCCTGACGATGTAATCGCATCATTCATCGCGACACGGTAGCCTTCCCCTATTTCATTAAATCTATTTTCTGAGTCACGTCTTTTCAACTCTCTGATTGTTGTGAGAGCTGCAGTCAAACCTATATTATCACTCCAGTAGGAACTGGAAATAAACATTCGTGACGCAGGCTCCATCACCTTACGCGAACCAACGACAGCGCCCATGGGGTAACCGTTCGTCATACATTTAGCCAGAACTGTCATATCCGGTGTGACCCCAAGGTATTCCTGAACACCACCTATGCGTATACGCCAGCCACTCGAAACTTCATCAAAAACGAGAAAAGCGTTATGTTGATGTGTTAAAACCTTCACGTTTTCTAGGTAGCCATCCGGTGGAACTTCTGACCGCATAGGCTCCATCATCACCGCGGCAACCTCACCTTTATGTCTCTTGAGCAAGTCTTCCAGCATATTCAAATCACCGTATAAAAAGGGCACAGCGGTTCCCGCAAGAACTCGGGGCACCCCAATAGGTTCAATCCCTGCAAAAGGAAATTCTCCACTTTCTGGATCAACCAGATAGTTGGCTGATTGATACCAATCATGCCAGCCATGGTAACCACAAAATAGAATAATATCTTTGCCTGTTGTTCCTCTTACAATACGCGCCGCCAAGGCACAGGCTTCACCGCCCGCTTTGGTATAGCGAACCATTTCTGCGCTGGGGATTGTATTAATCAACTCTTCGGCTAAATCTACCTCTAATGCACTATTGATAGTATAAATGCTTCCTCTATCAATTTGTTCTTTAACAGCCTTGTCCACCACATCATCGGCATGGCCTAAAATAACGGCGCTTACTGCATTCACCCAATCAAGATATACGTTCCCATCTATATCAACAAATCGGGATCCTTTTGCGTGGCTTGCGTAAATAGGACTAACACCATTAGCAAACTGGCTAGCACGTCGCCCCAAAAGTTGTGTATGGCCGGGAATAAGTTCACCAGCATGTTTATACAAGGATTTTGAACGACTGATAGTAGGAAATTCTGACATAAAAATTAATCGATAAAGGGTATCATATTTTATGAGATTACAAGTCTTGGTACCACCTCAACGTATATTGTGTTGGTCAGTCTATCTATCAGATTAAATATTTTTAGGCTGGTGTTGATTTCCCCCCATCATTTTCTTTACCATTTCAGAAGGATTCTCGATTTTAGCAAGTTGACCATACATGTCTTCCTGGGGAATAAAACAGTGTTTAAGATACATACCCAGTAGAACCGTTCGTGATCGATCTGTAATATTCGGACGGGCGGTGTGATACCAAGCACCATGTGCAAAAACCACACTACCACGACGGCCGTTCACGATCTCTCCATCGGATCGCCAAACGGTTGTTGGTTCCTCAGGAGGCTTCCCAAGGTGATGGGAGTAAGGTACAACTCCAGTACCTCCGTTATCTTCGGTTAAATCATCGAGCAACCAGAGGGTCTGTCCCGTAATATTACCGGGAGGCCAAGGTGATTTTAGCGACCAATAAGGATAATCTACGTGCCAGTGTATAGAACTATACCCTGGATAGGCAGTATTCGCAGTCCATGTGGAACAAAAGATATCTTCGCCAAGAAACCTTTCCCAGACAGCAAGAACAACCGGATGACACATTAAATCCCGAAATAACTGATGCCTTACTGCAAGTTGCCCTACCCGTTGCGTCTTCACTGTTCGTGTTTCTTCAGTTGCCTCAGCTTCAAGATAACCGTGAACGAGTGTACGGGCTCGGTCAGCAATTTCAGCTGTAATAATATTTGGTACAATAATAAACCCTCGTTCATTGATAGTTTGAACGATACTCTCGATATTAACTAAATCGGGAGTAGTATTTATTACATCCATATTCTTTGATTGAACCTGTTGATATGCTTCTTATTTAGTAATTGTACAATAAATAAAATTACCTCTTTATGGTAATATGTCACCCTGGGCAAGTCAAGCGAGCGTAAATAATTTTGTATTTGATTTTCTTCCACTATAACGGAGTCTATATCGAAAGCTTATTGGCTAATCTAGTGTTGATCATGTTAAATTATAACATGTTTAAATAGATGTATTGGAATAATAATGCTAACCATTGATTATGTTTTATTCACTTAAAGTGACATAATTGTTAGGGTCAGCCTGAACATGCCTGATATTGTCATTTAAGGTAATAACTCCAATTGACACATTTCAAGCAATGCCCTTTTCATTGTTCTCAGTTTCAGCGAATCTTTTACCTTCGACCCGTTTTGAAACAAGTAATGAAATTTCATATAAGAACAACATAGGTACGGCCAGGAGTAGAAAAGTAAAAGGATCAGTTGTCGGCGTAATAACAGCTGCGAGGATAAGAAAAATAATGATACTATAAGGGCGAAAAGATTGAAGCTGGGTGGAATTAATAACCCCGATATAAACAAGCACTACAACAATGAGAGGAAATTCAAAGCTGAACCCGATTCCCATAACCATCCACGTCAACAAACCGTAATACCGGTCAGCTGTCCAAAAAACCTCAAAACCAAACAAATGATTAAAAAATATCGAAGCCTTAAGGGAAGCTGGGACTAGAACAAAGTAACTGAATAAGGCGCCAATGACAAATAAAATAAATGCGAGAAAACAACCAGGTTTGAGAACACTCAATTCCTTTTTTTGTCAATCCAGGAGCAACAAAACGCGCAACAAAATAAAGAATGAAAGGGAGCGAAAGAGCAAATCCTCCTAGAAATGAGACTTGCAAAATTACAGAGAAAACCGCCATTGGCGAAGTTGTAATTAACCCTTCTTCCACATTTTCATCCAGAGCGATTTGCAAAGGCCAGTTAAGTAAGCTCGCAAAGTACTTAAGAAATCCCATCACAAAAAAACAAGCAATGAATAGGGTAACAAGACACCTAATAAGTGTACCACGTAAATCTTCGAGATGCTCCAAAAAGCTCATATCGGTCTTATCAGTAATCGAAAGATATTTATCCCTATTTACGGGATTATCATCTACATCAGATATCGCGTGTGATTTATCGTCCTCCATCAATTGATTTAATTATCTTAAAAATAAAGCCCTGAATATAATTGCTTGCCGTATCAAGAAAAGGTTATTCGCTCAATTTACGCGCTGGTAGGTTCAGTTCTAAAGAAATTTACAAAATCTTCACAAGTTTGTTCCGTTGACACTTGAGGATAAATAATCTTTTTAGCTTACTTCACATTAATAAAATATCACTTAATGACTATTTAAAAATAATTACAAAAATAAAATTTAATATATCACAAACGTATGCCTACAGAAACAAAACGAAAAGTAGCAACTAAACCCAAAACTGCTGCTTCACCAAAAAAGAAAGTGAAGTATATTTATGATTTTGGTAAAAAAACAGATGGTAAAGCAGCATTAAGAAACCTACTTGGAGGTAAAGGTGCTAACCTTGCGGAAATGGCATGTATCGGCCTACCCGTACCCCCTGGTTTCACTATCACCACAGAAGTCTGCACCTATTTTTATGATAATAAAAAAAGCTACCCAAATTCATTAGCTTCTGATACTGAAAAATCTGTCGCACGGGTAGAAAAACAGATGGGTAAAAAATTTGGTGATCCGAATAATCCCCTTTTATTCTCCGTCCGTTCAGGTGCCCGTGAATCAATGCCCGGTATGATGGATACCATCCTCAATCTTGGTCTTAATGATAAGACGGTAGTCGGTCTTGCAAAGCTGACCGGTAATCCACGATTCGCATATGATTGTTACCGTCGCTTTATCCAAATGTATGGAGATGTCGTGATGGGAGTACATTCTCGCAACGAAAACGAAAGGGATCCATTCGAAAATATCATAGAAAAACTTAAAGGAAGAAAATCAATCGAACATGATTTTGATTTAAGCGCTGACGATCTTATAGAACTTATTAAAAGCTTTCAACAACTCATAAAAAAACGGACTGAAAAAAAGTTCCCGCAGGATGTTTATGCACAGCTTTGGGGTGCGGTGGGTGCTGTATTTGGTTCCTGGCGAAATGATCGTGCGATGGTTTATCGACAGAAATATAACATTCCTGTTGAGTGGGGGACAGCGGTTAATGTTCAATCAATGGTTTTTGGTAATATGGGTAAAACCTCCTCAACAGGTGTCGCATTTACACGTGATCCAGCAAATGGAGAGAAAATATTTTACGGAGAATACCTCATAAATGCACAGGGTGAAGACGTTGTTGCAGGAATACGCACACCTAAACCAATCGTGCAATTAAAAAAGGAAATGCCAAAGGCTTACGCTGAACTTGAAAAAGTACGTAAGACCTTGGAAAAACATTTTAAAGATATGCAAGACTTTGAGTTTACGGTAGAGGAAGGAAAACTTTATATGTTACAAACACGTAACGGCAAACGCACAGGCCTCGCTGCAGTCCGCATTGCCGTGGAAATGGTTAGAGAAAGACTTATCAAAATAACCACCGCGATCAATAAAATCCCTGCAGATTCTATTTCAAGTTTGCTTGTACCTGTATTCGATATTCAGAGTCGTAAAAAAGCCATGTTAATGGCTACCGGCTTACCTGCAGGGCCTGGTGCAGCATCTGGAAGAATCGTTTTTACCGCTGGCGTTGCCGAAGAGTTGGAGCGCCAAGGTGTTAAAGTCATTCTCTGCCGTGTGGAAACTACACCAGAAGACCTACGCGGAATGATTGCTTCGGAAGGTATTTTAACTTCGCGAGGAGGAGTAAGTTCCCATGCTGCTCTTGTAGCCCGTCAAATGGGAAAAGTGTGTGTTTGTGGTGCTCACGAAATAGTTATCGACTATGAAAAACGAATGCTTAAAGCAGGTGGAAACGTACTCAGAGAAGGTGATGCCATCTCTATTGATGGAACAACAGGTGAAGTTTTCTCAGGACATCTAGATACTGCCCCATCGGAAGTTAATCAGGTTCTTGCTGGTAATCTTAAACCGAGGAATAGTTACACCTACCAATTATTTGCCAAAGTAATGGCGTGGGCAGATAAATATAGGCAATTAAAAGTACGGACCAATGCCGATACACCTGCTCAGGCAAAAATGGCTGTAGCTCTTGGTGCCCAAGGTATTGGATTATGTCGAACTGAACATATGTTTTTTGAAGGCGAACGAATTACTTTTATGCGCAAAATGATTCTAGCTAGTAATAAAATAGAACGCCGTGCCGCATTGAAAAAACTGCTCCCTTTTCAACGAAAAGACTTCATAGGATTATTTAAAGTAATGGAGGGCCGCCCGGTTACGATTCGACTTCTCGACCCACCACTGCATGAATTTCTTCCAATGGAAGCTGCATCTCGTAATGCATTAGGAAAAGAACTTAATGTTTCCCCTAAAGTAATTGCTGATCGCGTAAAAAGTCTTCATGAGCAGAACCCAATGCTTGGGCACCGTGGTTGTAGGTTAGGCGTGTCTTATCCAGAGATTACCGAAATGCAAGCAAGGGCAATTTTTGAAGCGGCCGCACAGGTAGTAAAAAGCAAAAAGCCGGTGCCGGTAGCACCAGAAATTATGGTTCCTTTGATAGGTTATGCTAGAGAGTTAAAAAATCAAGTAGCTATCATACACCGTATTGCCAAGGAGGTAATGAAACAGAAAAAAGTGAAATTTCATTATCTCGTGGGGACAATGATTGAAATACCTCGTGCTGCATTGATGGCCCATGAGATAGCTGAAACTGCTGAGTTTTTTAGTTATGGCACAAATGATCTGACGCAAACTACGCTTGGTATGAGTCGAGATGATTCAGGAAGTTTTCTTCCCGAATATAAGGATCTAGAAATTATTTCGCAAAACCCCTTTGCCACGATTGACCAAGATGGTGTAGGCCAACTAGTAGAAACTGCATCCGTTAATGGTCGGAAAGCCCGCAAAGGAATAAAATTGGGGATCTGCGGTGAACATGGAGGGGATCCTGATTCAGTCAAATTCTTCCACACCATTGGTCTTGATTATGTCAGCTGTTCACCTCCTAGAGTACCAGTCGCTCGATTGGCTGCTGCACAAGCCAAACTCAATGATTAGAAAATAAAGATCCAATTTTAAAAATATTGAGTTAAAATAAGTATATAGTTTTACTCATATAATGGGTATTGCTTCTGCTTAAATATAGGACCATTTTATTTTCTCGTAGATTAACTAAAAAAGAATGATTAATAATCTATTCTTACTATTGCTAAAGACCTTGAGTAAATTGGAAAAAGCGAAGTAATTTAATATGTTTGAGGTTCAGGAAAAGCCTATATTAGTAGAACGTGCATTTATTGTTGGTATTGAATACCCCGATGACGAACATGACCAAATTAATTTATTACTCGACGAACTTAATGATCTTGTAGAAACGTTGGGGATTAAAGTTTGTAGTAGAGAAATCATTCGTATAAGAACCCCCCGAGCAAAATTTCTACTCGGCCCAGGTAAAGTCAGAGAGGTTATCCAACTTGCCCGTAAATACAAATGCGACTGTATAGTATTTGACGCAGATCTATCACCTGGACAACAACGCAATTGGGAACACGAAAGTAAAACCTGCGTAATCGATCGACAGGAAGTTATCCTCGATATTTTTGCTGATCGAGCTCAATCAAAAGAAGCCTCCCTCCAAGTAGATCTGGCACGGATGCAGTATTCTCTTCCTCGGTTAAAAAGAGCCTGGACACACCTCAGCAGACAACGAGGCGGCGGTACCACACAACGTGGTGAAGGGGAAGCTCAATTGGAACTTGATCAACGTATGGTACGAACTCGTATAACAAAATTAAAAAAAGATATTGGCAAAATAGTAAAACAACGTTCATTACAACGTAAACGACGCCAAAAAGTATCGATCCCTACTGCAGCAATCGTGGGCTACACTAACGCTGGCAAATCTTCACTTTTAAATCACTTGACTGGTGCTTCGGTGCTCATCGAAGACAAACTTTTCGCCACCCTCGACCCTACAACCCGGCAACTTACTCTTCCTTCGGGACAGAAAATTCTCTTAACCGATACAGTCGGTTTTATCCGACGACTCCCCCATCACCTTATCAGCTCCTTTAAAGCCACCCTAGAAGAAGCGGTTGTATCGGATTTCCTTATTCATGTAATCGACATTACAGGTCCACAAATAGATCAATATCGAAAAACAACATTGAATGTTCTAAAAGAATTGGGCTCAGATGAAAAACAAATAATTACTGTTTTTAACAAAATCGATTTATTAGACAGTAAACAACGGAATGATATAAAATTTAATACAGGGATTGGTTCCTATTATGTCAGCACTAAAACTGGAGAAGGAATTAATACCCTCATAAATCAAATGGATGTATTTCTTGGAGATAGCATGTCATTCATGGAGCTCCTTATCCCCCATAATCGGTATGATCTCATATCACGACTCCATCAAATGGGTGGGATTAAAAATGAAAAAGTAGCAGAAGAAGGCGTATATATTCAGGGAAATGTCCCTCGACTTCTTGTTAATCAATTTATATCTTTTAAAATGCATCCAAATAATGGAATCTCAAAACGCATCAATGGCGAACACATTGATTATAAGAATAAGCCTCACTGAACATAAATTTTCGGCTAAGCCTGTAAATACCTTTTCTCCTAAAATAAGCATTTTTTATTTGTCTATATATTGATTAAAAAGATGGAATTGAAATTACTCCAAAATATTCAATACTACATCTTACACGCAATTGTATCGTCATAAAAGGCTGGGATTACGGGGGCATCATAACCAGGCATCTGATATTCAACAATGATTACGGTCCGGATTCCTCCTCTCCCCTTCCAGGTTGACTCAATGCGCATCCAACGAGGTTGACAGACAGTTACGAGGTCATCCAAAATCTTGTTAGTCAAAGCCTCATAAAACATCCCCTCTGAACGATAAGCTTGAAGATATAGTTTATAGGCTTTTAATTCGATACAAGTTTTATCTGGTATATAGTTAAGGACAATTGTACCAAAATCGGGACTACCAGTTTTCGGACATAAAGAAGTAAATTCTGTTGCTATGTGCCGTATTGTATAATCTCGGTTTGGGTAGGCATTATCAAATGTTTCTATTTCTGTATTCATTTTTTTGTTAAAATCCGTTCTCTATTTTACCACCTAAAGGTAAAGGTGGTTTTGAGTTTGGATCCATAAGATCAACATTATATAATTTATGAAATTGATATCCCGCACGAAAAGGGTTTCCACTTTTTTTTATTTTATCTGAAATACTTTTTAATACCTTACGATTACTACGTTGAGACCACTCGGGGTTAAGCCAGACTGGTTTATTATGGATATAATCACCAATTTTTTCCATCCATCGATCAATTGTACTTTCGTCCTCGACGATTAATTTTATCTCATCAGCTTTTTCGATATTTTCATTAATTGGCATTTTCCACCACTTTGGACTCACTGTGATCCAGGAAAATTCTCCTTTTATTTCGAATCCTCCACTCGTTTCGAGATGAGAACCTAAACCTACTTCTCTTAATGCTGTTGTTAAGGGATTTAGTTCGTGAATAGCAGGCTCACCTCCCGTTATAATCACGAATTCGCATGGATAATTCCGAGCCATCTCAGCCAATTCAAAAGGAACATATTTGTCTATTTTATCGGGAACATATTCTGGATGCCACGTTCCGGCAGAATCACACCAGGGGCATTTAACCGGGCAACCAAATGTCCTTATAAAATAAGCCGCTTTCCCTATGTGTACCCCCTCACCCTGCCAAGCATAAAAACATTCGTAAATAGGTAATGATTTCATTGCGCAAAGGTGTAAGACATTATTTCACAAGTTCCCCACTTTTATCAATTATCTCATTTATCGATTGTGCTGATGGTTCATAAATTGTCGGATCTCTGACTTTCGACAGATAAAAAGCCTCTCGTCTTTCAATACAAGTTCCGCAAGATCCACAGTGATATTTTCTCCCTTTATAACAGGACCACGTTTTTTCATAAGGAACATTCAGTTTTATTCCAAGCGTAACAATATCCGCTTTTGTCATTCCAACAAAAGGACGGTGCAATGACACATGGTGCCAGTCGGCAAGTTGGATTGATTTGTCTAAAGCCTGCGCAAACTCTTCACGACAATCAGGGTATATAGCATGATCACCATGATGTGCAGCATAAGATACCGTATCAAATTTATGTGAAACCGCCCATCCCACAGCAACGGACAGCATTATCATATTACGGTTAGGAACCACCGTCTGCTTCATTAGTTCCTCCTTATAATGTCCATCGGGAACAGCTAAATCGGGTGAAGTAAGGCTACTTTTGCCAAGCAAATGTGATATGCCTTTCATATCGGCAACCTGATGTTCCACTCCTAAAGACTCCGCTATGTCTTTGGCACAATTAATTTCGCCAAGATGACGCTGCCCATAATCCACCGACAGTGTTTTTACTACATGTCCCTCAAACAGTAAATGATAGAGTAAAGTTGTAGAATCTATCCCTCCGGAATAAATCAGGATCGTTTGCATTTTTATAATATAATATTTTAATTAGTTCCATACCCCAGAATTATAAAATTCTTATGCTCGTATTCGCCTTTTTGTTCTATTGATTTTAGCCGTCATCAAAAGAAGGATACGTAGAATAATTCTTCATTTTACCTGTCCTGAACCATAGATTAGATATTTATAGCTGGTCAACTCACGGAGTCCCATAGGCCCGCGCGCATGCAACTTATCTGTAGAGATCCCAATTTCAGCTCCTAGACCAAATTCATAACCATCTGTAAAACGCGTACTCGCATTCCAATAGGCGGTCGCTGTGTCTACTCCCATCATATAAGATCGGGCTGCTTTTTCATCCTCTGTTACGATCGCATCACTATGCTTAGAACCATACTTATTGATTACCCCAATCGCTTCATCTAGAGAATCAACTACTCTTACCGAAAGAATTAAATCAAGATACTCTTTGTAAAAATCTTTCTCTTCAGCATGCGTGACAGAAATGCCATTAACTCTATTTAAGATTTTTTCCGCATCACCATCAGCACGCAATTCAACACCTTGTTCGATCAACTTTCTCCCGAGATCGGGAAGAATTTTACTTGCAATGTCTTTATGAATAAAAAGATTTTCCATTGCATTACAAACACCAGGTCTTTGACACTTAGCATTAATAACGATTTTATTCGCAAGACTTGGATCAGCTGCACGATCAACATAGACATTACACACCCCCTCATAATGTTTAATAACAGGAATAGTTGCATTATCTACGACAAAACGAATAAGGCTTTCACCACCGCGGGGGATGATACAGTTAATAGTATCATCACATTTCAATAAAGTATTTAACGCACTTCTATCAGTAGTAGGTACAAACTGAACAGTATTTTCATTAATTGCATTTTCTATCAGCGATCTACGTATTAAATCTGCCAATGCGGTATTTGTATAAAAAGCTTCTTTCCCCCCCCGAAGAATAGATGCATTGCCACTTTTAAAACTTAAAATAGCGCAATCAACTGTAACATTAGGTCGAGACTCATAAATTATACTGACCACTCCAATTGGCACACGTACTTTACGAATTTCAAGGCCATTAGGTCGTAGAGTTCTTTCCATCTCCTCCCCAACTGGATCTGGTAATGCGATGACTTCTTTTACACCATCAGTCATTTTGGTAATTCGTTCAGGTGTAAATTTCAGCCGGTCAAGCAAGGCATGTCCAAGTCCTACTCTATCTCCTTCCTCAATGTCTTTTTTATTTACTTCAATCAATTCATCATCATTTTCATGAATTAATTGAACGAGTGTAGCAAGGACCTGGTTTTTCTTTTCCGTCGAAACTGTAGCGAGCTCTAATGCTGCCTCCCTAGAATGAGAAGCCATCTGCTTAATCATACTATTTAAGCCTTCGATTTCTACTGTCTTATTTATATTCATTTATATGGTAATACACCTCTTTAAAGACTCATCATGCGGACAAGTTCATGATATCTTTCTTTGATTTTAGCACTACCTGCAGATTCAAGGCTATCACAACTAAATGATTCAACTGTAAGACTCGCAGTTACTGTAGCATAAAGCATAGCTTGTTTTAAGGTATCAAAATCCGTCTGACCTGCTGCTGCGAGATACCCTAGTAAAGCTCCGGCATAAGAATCTCCTGCACCAGTTGGATCTTGCAATTTAGTTACTGGATAAGCGGGCATGGCAAAAATACCGTCAGCATGGAAAAGATAGGCCCCATATTCACCTCGCGTCATAATTGCCATTTTTGTTCCTATATCAAGAAGCTTGTGCCCAGCTTCAATAGCATTTATCTCACCTGTTAAAAGTTTCGCCTCACTGTCATCGATGACCAGACAATCAACTCGCTTGGCAAGTGATATAAAGTCATTTTTCTTCGTCTCAATCCATAATTCAATAGTATCCGCAATGATAAATGCATTACTATTTAGCTGATTAAGGACATGGATTTGTAAATCAGGCTCGATGTTTCCGAGCATGACGTAATCGGTATTCTTATAAGTATCAGGTAAATCAGGGCGAAAATTTTTAAAAACGTTGAGTTGAATATCTAAAGTCTCACGGTGGTTAAAATTTTCCTGATACTCTCCCTTCCAATAAAAAGTGGGCCCTGATGAATCACGTTTTAATCCCCTTAAATCGACCCCTCGACGTTCGAGTCTTTGCACCAATACATCATTAAAATCGTTACCCACTACACCTACCATTTTTACTGGTGCATAATAACTGGCTGCAAGACTGGCATAGGATGCTGAACCACCAAGAATTCGTTCACCTTTCATATAAGGTGTAATAATATCATCGAGTCCAACCGAACCAACTACTAAAATCGGGTTTGGTGCCTCATTAGTTATGGATACCCTATCAATCATAAGAAATTTTATTAAGTTATTTTTGACATTTTTAAAAGAAATCGTTAAACATGTAAACAGAAGTACCTCATCGTCAATCTCAATACGAAATGGTCATTGGCTGAAGCCCAACAGGCTAGATATTAGTATCTTAATAATGTAAATTAAATTTGGGTGATCTCGTAAAGGACAATACCGATTGATACTGCTAGATTCAGGGAATCAATTTCAGGTTGATGCTCAACCCTTACACTTGTTCCACGATCAAGAACAGAAGTTGATAAGCCCGCGCCTTCATTCCCAAAAACAAAAGCGCTGGGTTGTTTAATATCTAAATGTTTTAATCCTTTCCGAGCATTGGGCGAAAATGCGAAAATAGGACGATCGAATGCGTAACAATAATTCTCAAATTGATTGAAATATTGAAAATTAACAAAAAATACAGCGCCCATGGAAGCACGAACAACTTGTGGATGCCATATATCCACTGCGGGGCGCACAAGGGCAAGGTTAGTTATACTGAAACCAACCATACTACGCAAAATAGCACCAAGGTTTCCTCTGTCACCTGGGCTTATGAGAACAAGATGATGCTCATTATTATTTAATTTTGATTCAATTTTATGAAAAACACCAATCGCATAACAATC
>PNEW01000033.1 GCA_002922725.1 Verrucomicrobia bacterium Opi.OSU.00C
CTCCAGAGGGAGGTCAACCGGATCTACTTATTATAGCTGGCGAGCATTCCGGTGATCAGCACGCAGCTTTGATGCTTACTGACACCGTATTATGGTTATGAAGAAGATGCTGTGTTGTGGCACCGCATGGCAAAAAAGGCATGTGACCCATTCGGAAGTAGCTTATATCAAAAATTTAAAGTTAACTGTGATCGTTATTTTTTTCTTAAACATCGACAGGAAACGAGAGGTATTGGCGGTCTTTTTTTTGATGACTTCAACGAATTAGATTTTGATCAATCGTTTGATTTTGTAAAAAGTGTTGGCGACCATTTTAAGTACGCTTATCGTCCTATCGTTGCTAAACGAAAAGATCATATCTATGGTGAACGTGAGCGGCATTTTCAGCTTTACCGTCGCAGCAGATATGTTGAATTTAATCTTCTTTATGATCGTGGAACTCTTTTTGGCCTCCAATCAGGTGGTCGCACGGAATCAATTTTAATGTCACTTCCCCCTCTAGTACGATGGGAATATAATTGGCAACCAGAAAAAGGAAGCAAAGAAGCTGATTTGTATGAAAAGTTTCTTAAACCCAAAGATTGGTTGATTGGCCAAGGTAAACTTTAGAGATTATATCTATGACTCATCGCGAACGTTTTCTTGCTGCTTGCCATTGCCAACCATTTGATCGTACACCTATCTGGATTATGCGTCAGGCAGGTCGCTATCTACCTGAATATCGGAAACTCAAGGAAAAACATTCTTTTCTTGAATGTGTACGTACTCCGGAACTTGCTACTGAGATTTCATTGCAACCACTTCGCAGATTTGATTTAGATGCTGCAATTCTATTTAGTGATATACTTGTCATCCCTGAAGCGTTAGGACAAGGCTACCAATTCAAGGATAGCGCGGGGATAAAGATGGATTACAAAATCAGTTCAATGACTCAGATAGATAGTCTTGATACAAGTAGGATTGATGAAAAACTCTTTTACGTATTCAAGGCCTTGACCCTCCTTAGGAGGGAGCTAGGTTCTGAAATGGCAATTCTCGGATTCGGTGGTTCCCCTTGGACTCTCGCTGCTTACATGACCGAAGGTGAATCTTCAAAGAACTTTCAAGCCATTAATAATCTCTTTATTAATAATCGGCCAATTTTTAATGCACTTATGGAAAAATTAACCGTCTCACTTATTGATTATTTTAAATTGAAAATTAACGCCGGAGTGGATGCGTTACAAATATTCGATAGTTGGGGGGGTATCTGTCCTGACGGATCTTATTGGGAGGCGTCTTTGAGATGGATAAAAGATATAATCGATGCGCTACCTTCTCATTTACCCGTAATCCTCTATGCTAAGGGAATGGCTCACCACGCTTCCAGTTTGTCACAAACCGGATCTCGTGTTTTGAGCGTCGACTGGAAAATACCTTTACACAAGATGCGAACTAAGGTTCCACCTTCAATTGCTCTACAAGGAAACCTCGATCCCGCGATTCTTTCCACCAATCCTGAAAAAGTACGTAATGAAACAGAGAAAATATTAAAAAATATGAGAGGTGACCCGGGACACATATTTAACCTGGGACATGGAATACTCCCCGATGCTCGAATTGAAAACGTCATAACGCTAGTTAAAACAATTCGTGATTTCTCATAAAATAAATAATAAACCTTCCACATAGATGAAATCGGTAGCTATTATAGGATCTGGAATTACCGGTTTAGCGACTGCTTATCGATTAAATAAATTGGGGGTCAGGGTAACTGTTCTTGAAAAGAAGAATACTATCGGGGGGGGTTATTCAAACTACAATCGAAAATGGTTTTGTCGCCGAATCTGGCCCTAATACGATGCGAGTTTTAAATGAAAAACTTGATCGTTTTCTTGAAGAAATAAATCTTAATAATGAAATTATAATTACGAATCCTGAAATAAAACGCCGTTTTGTTGTAAAAAAAGGCAAGCCGATCCCCCTACCCCAATCACTATTTTCTCTGATTACATCGCCACTTTTTTCATCACAAACTAAATTTCGCCTCCTACAGGAACCTTTTATCAAGAAAAAAGAAATAAATGATGATGAATGCCTAGCTGATTTCACACGCCGACGATTGGGAGAAGAAGTACTCGATTACGCAGTTAACCCATTGGCATCAGGAGTCTTCGCAGGCGACCCTGAAAAACTATCTACAAAATATGCTTTTCCACTATTTTATAATCTGGAAAATGAGTACGGCTCATTGATCATGGGGGGGGATAAAGTCACGCAGAAAAAGGAAATTAACACATCCTTTATTTAAAAAACGAATTATTTCATTTAAGAAAGGAATGGGAAGCCTGGGGGAAACAATTGCTTTAAGGCTGAATAACCCCGTTCAAACTGGCATTGAAATTACCTCTATAGTTAAAAAAGATAAGTGGAACATCATTTGGAAGAGAAATGGTGAACTTAAAGAAGAAAATTTTGATGCTTTGGTGACAACAACACCGGCACATTCACTACCCTTATTGCCTTTTGATAAAAAAATTTCATTGAGCCTCAAACAGCTCGCCCCAATACCCTACACCCCCGTCTCTATCCTTATCTATGGATTTAAGCGAGATCATATCCAGCATCCCTTAGATGGTTATGGAATACTCGTACCAGAAAAGGAAAATATGAATATTCTGGGAACATTATTTACTTCATCTGTTTTTCCTTCCCACTCTCCTGAAGGTCATGTTTTATTAACCACTTTTATAGGTGGTGCTCGGCAATCCGATTTAGTAACATCGCCCTTGGATCATCAAAATCTTTTAGTCATTAACGATCTTAACCAGCTGCTTGGGATAAAAGGTGACCCTGTCTATTTCAAACAGTTTCATTGGCTTAACGCTATACCCCAATTTAATATTGGTCATAACCGCTATTTGGAAATGATAAAGAAAATCGAAAGTGATAATCCGACCCTTTATATTTCTGGGAATTACTGTACAGGCGTTGCCGTAGGGAAATGTTTACTTGCAGGGCTCAGCACTGCAGAAAAGATAAAACAAAATATATCTTCCTGAATCCTGTAATCACGCTTGATTAAGAATTAGGAAGTAATTTTATATCTAAATTGTATAACTACATAATTCATGTCTAAAAAAGCCGTATTATTACTTAACCTAGGATCACCTGATTCAACGACAGTTCGTGATGTGAGACGATATCTAAAGGAGTTTCTAACTGATCCACGCGTTATTGATTCTCCTTTTAGGTCATTAATAGTAAACCTATTCATCCTTCCCTTCAGACCCCGACGAACTGCAAAAGCGTATCAGAAAATATGGCGTCCTGAAGGATCACCTCTTATTGTTATCAGTAATCAACAGAAGGAATCTGTGAAGAAAAAAGTTGGGTTACCAGTTGCTTTAGCTATGCGCTATGGCCATCCAACGATTGCTGACGTTATTGCGAAGCTTATAGAAAAAAAAGTGGATGACATCTATGTAATGCCACTCTACCCCCAATATGCCATGTCCAGCTATGAGACGGTTTCCGTTAAAGTTAAAGAGGAAATTAAAAGATATGACGGTAATATACGCACCACTCTGCTCGCCCCTTTTTATAATGATCCCGATTATATCGATGCCCTCATTCAAAATGCAAATCCTTATTTAAAAAAAGATTATGATAAAATTATATTTAGTTTTCATGGTTTGCCTGAACGCCATATTCGAAAATCAGACCCATCAAATTCACATTGTTTGAATACACCAAATTGTTGCATGCAAAGTAGTCCAGCACATTCGACTTGTTACCGACATCAATGCTTTAAGACTGTCGAACTATTCGTTGAACACACAAATATCCCTATAGATAAATACTGCCTCACCTTTCAGTCGCGACTTGGCCGAGATCCTTGGTTACAACCGTTTACTGATGAAACGATAAAACAATTAGCAAAAACGGGTGTAAAAAAAATCCTGATTTTATGTCCCGCATTCGTTGCTGATTGTCTAGAAACGCTTGAAGAAATTGCGATTGAGGGTAAAAAGCTTTTCTTGGAATCAGGTGGTGAAGATTTAGAAATGATTCCTTGTCTAAATGATCACCCAGCATTTATTAATTTTTTAGTAAAAAAAATTAATGATTGGAGTAAAAAAGACGAAATAAAATAATGCATAAAACTTCTTTTAAAACCAATATAAAAAAACGAGTTCATAAGGAATATTATGCATAATTTTATTTTAGAAGAACGAGTTTTTATATGGAGTGCAGCATTACTTTATCTTGTCGCCTTTATATTTGGATTTTACTCACTCTCACGGTCGAAACGATATCCACGCATTATACTTATCACTCTTGCTATAGTCGGCTTTTCATTTCATACTCTGGGACTTTATGAACGTGGGTTAAAAACAAATAGCTGTCCTCTGGGTAACCCCTTTGAAATCATTCAATTTATTACCTGGACCTCCATCCTTCTATATCTCGTTATTGGACCAGCTTTTCGCATGAGCCTACTTGGATTCTTCAGTACTGGGTTTGCCGCTAGTCTGGGTATACTTTCGCTTCTCATAGCAAAATGGGACCATCCTTACCAAACTGGCCCCTTTGGAATTAATCCCTGGATAGAAACCCACGCCTCATTGGCTCTTTTCAGCTACGGTATTTTTGCCACCCTTGCCCTTACTTCAACAATGTATCTTGTTCAGAATTATGGTCTAAAACAAAAACGATCTAAAGGAATGGCTAACCTCCTACCTTCTATCTTACAGTTGGACCAAATGAATAAGCGCCTGCTTTTTATGGCGGTGATAGTATTCACCTTCGCTATTTCTGTTGGCATGGTAAAATGGATCGTTGATTTCGGCCAAATACAAAACATAAAACTCATCTTTACTTTAACACTTTGGTTATCATATCTCATTGTACTGATCCTTCGTATATTTAATTATTTAATTGGTATAAAATTTGCGTGGGTGTGTGTCATACTTTTTTCCGCTTCACTATTTACTCTTTGGCCAATAGATGCGAGCAGACCAACTTTTAATGAAAACCCCTCGCAGAGGCTCCCATAACAAATCTGAGTAAGATGCAGAAAGAACTTTTGCTTTTCGCTACTACCCACCGTACTGCTCCATTGGAAATCAGAGAGCAATTTGCGATTAATTCTGATAGGATCGCTTCTCTTTATACCGGGTTATGCAAAATTGAATCACTTGAGGAATGCCTGGTTCTTAATACATGTAATCGAATTGAGCTTTATCTTATATCATTAAAGCCTGAAATTAAACGAGCGGTTGAGAATCATTTTTGTAAATTTCATAATTTCAAAATTGGACATTTACATAAGTTCAGTTTCTGGAAATCAGGGCTTGATGTTGTCAACCATTTGTTCGAAGTAAGCTCAGGTATTGATTCGCAGATGGTAGGGGAAACAGAAATTATCGGACAAGTAAAAAGTTCATACAAAACAGCAGCAGAAATAGCTTCAGTTGGTCCCATTTTACATAGGGTGTTTCAGAAATGTTTCCAATCTACTAAATGGGTACGAAATAACACCACGATTGGAGAGGGACAAATAAGCATAGGAAGTGTCGCTGTTGATTTAGCCTTACGCATTTTCGGCAATCTTACCTTTAGTCGTATTTTAGTAATAGGTACTGGGGAAGTAGGTAAGAAAACAGTAAAAGCTTTAAAAAGTCGTGGGGCTAACTCCATAAGTGTTTCCAGCCAAACTTTCGATAACGCTGAAAAACTAGCAAATGAAATAGCCGGACAGGCAATAGCATTTGAAGACTTACCAACCGTAATCTCCAATTTCGATATCATTATATGCTCAACGGCTTCATCAAAGATTATCATTTCCTCATCTATGATTAAATCGACCATGTATAGGCGACCTAATCAGCCAATGTTTTTTATTGATTTAGCAGTACCGCGTGATATCGAAACTCAAATAACAAATACCCCTAATGTCTTTCTCTATAATCTCGATGATCTAGCCGAAATAGCCAATGAAAACTTAAATTCGCGCATCGGTGAAATTGACCGTTGTCGGCAGATACTGCAGGAAAGAGCAAATCGGTTGTGGAGTAGCCTCGAATATAATGGGATTATTAATTAAGGCGATCTGATTTGTTCAGCTAACCAGGTAGATGCTGAAATACTTCTCTTAGAGGTTAAAATATCTCTCAACTTTTGACCGAAAATTTGGGCAGATCTAATCCCCTCTTTTGAATCAATAGCTTCTTCTAGTTCCTTGAATAAAAGAGATGGCTTTGCACGCGATTGAATATATTCATTATGAAATGATTTTTGTAGTAAAAGATTGGAAATACCTAGATAAGGAACTTGTACCAAGCACCTAGCAAACCAATAGGTGAGTGGATGTGCCCGGTAAACTAAAGCTCCTGGTAATCCTGCTAACCCACAAGCAAGTGAGATAGTACCTGAGCTTGTCAATACTGCTTTCCCATCAACAGGTTGCCCAGACTGTTGCAAATCTATTTTTTTTGCTATTTCTTTTTCCCCCGCTAAGAGCCTCTCGATGATACCACGCATCATATCATCTGGATAAACAATCGTTGCTTGTTCGTTGGGCCGTTTTTTTACCAATAATTTAAATGTGTCTATCATCACTGGGAGTATGCGTGTAACAGCAATTTCTCTACTTCCAGGTAATAATAAGATTGGAGCATCTGTGCGAAAGACTACTGGGAGTTGATAACCGGTTGAAGCAAAAGGATGGCCAACAAATGTAACGGGTAATGAGGTATCCTTGTATATATCTATCTCAAAAGGAAAAATCACCCCAAGAGTGTCAATCCAACGTTCCATTTTGAATCGTCGCATAGCCTTCCAAGCCCATACCTGTGGTCCTATATAGTAGTGGATTCCAATTGCTCCACCTCCCTTTTGACTAATTCTTTTTTTGAATAACCTCTCAGCTAAACGCAAATTAAACCCAGGATAATCTACTAAACATAAATGACGTGGATTATATGTATGTATCCATTTAATTATTGATTCTAAAAATTCCTTGAAAAAAGCATAACTTCTAATGACTTCAACAAATCCAACTACCGAGTGCGCGGTAAAATCAAATAATAATTGTGCACCAGCCTGCCTCATTTTTTCGCCACCTAAAGCAACAATATTAAGATCTGGTAATTGTGATTTAAGGTCAGTAAGCATCAAAGCTGCGTGCTGATCACCGGAATGCTCGCCAGCTATAATAAGTAGATCCGGTTGACCTCCCTCTGGAGGTGGCAATCTCAAAGTTAATTCAGCCTTTTTTGGCATTTAATGTCTCTCACCCTGGGTGCCCGACTTATGAATTTGTTCAGTAATTAGGATCGCAATTTCAAGTGCCGATTTACCCAGAATGGTACCAACTTTTGGTTCCTTATAGCTCGCAACACAATCTATAAATGAAACCAACTCAAGCATTAGTGGTTCCCCCTTAATTATGGGTATCGCCTCTTTTTTCAATTTCATTGTATCCTTTTTCAAAAGGTGTCCTCTTTGATTCATAAAGTCCAAAGAAAGGTAAGCATTAGATTGAAAAATGCGTATCTCTCTTACTTTTTTTCTACTTACCCGGCTAGTATTGATATTTGCAACACAGCCATTTTCAAACTGAATTCTTGCATTAGCGATATCTTCTGTTGACGATAATACACTAACGCCAATGCTATCAATCTTCTTCACGGGTGATTTCACAAGTTCGAGTATAACCCCTATGTCATGAATCATTAAGTCGAGAACAACACCCACCTCAGTACCCCTTTTATTAAAGGGTGCTAACCGATCTGCAGCAATGTACTTTGGTTCATTGACTGCTTCTTCGAGAAAATGCATAACTGGATTAAAATGTTCAATATGACCTACCTGTACTATCGCGTCAGCTTTTTTTGCCGCAGATAAAATCCCTTCAGCTTCTTTAATGTTCGAACAAAGAGGCTTTTCAATAAGCAAATGGCATCCCAATTGCAATAAAGTTATAGCCACAGAAAAATGTTCGTTTGTTGGTACTGCCACACTTATTGCGTCACAGCTTTCACCCAGCTTTTCTAGTGAATTAAAATGTGTGCATTTATATTTTTTTTGCTATTTTTTTTGCACGCTCTTGATTAAGGTCATAAACACCTACAAAATCTGAAATGGGCAATTTTTGGTAAATGCGTGCGTGATGCTGCCCCAAATGACCAACCCCAACAACTCCACATTTTATTTTTTTCGAACTATCCATCGAAACCCATGTTTAACTTTCCGTAATGAAGGAGAAATTGACGTTGCGTCTGCATTGCGTAATCACGATTATGTGTCACTAGTATAAGACCGGCATTTTCCTCACGTGATATTTCTAGCAATAAGTCAATGATTTCCTTACCCGTATTTTCATCCAAATTACCCGTTGGCTCATCCGCCAGAATGAGTGATGGGGCATTCATTAATGCGCGTGCTACTGCTACTCGTTGACGTTCTCCACCCGAAAGTTTAAGGGTCGAGCTTTTCAAGCGCTCTTTCAACCCCACCCGTTCGAGCAATTCACAGGCACGTGATTTTGCTTGTGGGCCAACCCTACCGAGAATACGCGCTGCCATTATAACATTTTCTAAAGCGTCGAGTTCAGGGATAAGATAAAACGCTTGATAAATCATTCCAATTTTGAGTGCTCGCTGTTTAGCCTGAAACGAAGCTGATAATTGGCTTAACAATATTTCATCCCAAAATATATTCCCCTTGTCGGGACGCTCTAACCCGGCAATTATATTAAGTAAGGTGGTTTTACCACTTCCTGAATCGCCACGGATACTGACACTGTCCCCTTGATACATACTCATATCAATTCCACGCAATACATTTATCGAGCGGTTCCCACTGTGAAAAGATTTGGTCAGCTCTGATATTTTTAATATGGGTGAAGATTCATTCATTGCGTAATGCTTCGGCAGGTTTCATCCTCGCCGCATGCCATGCAGGAAGTAAAGCAGCTAAAGTAGTTAATATGAGGGCGCTGATAGATATAGCCAAAAAAACGCTACAAGTATAGTAAACGGGCAATTCAGCAAACTGGTAAAATTTAATCAATAAATCTTCACTATTCGTTAATTTCGCGAAACCATAAATAATGTCATTACGAAAATAAAGAGCAACCAAACCGATGGTAATACCAAAAATAGTTCCCAAAACTCCAATGAATAAACCCTGGAAACAATAGCAAGCGATAAGTTGATGTGGTTGGCCACCAAGGGCTCCGAGTAAACCGATCTCTCGTGTTTTTTCTGATCACCGTAAGAAGCTGTGCGTTGGCGATCGCGAATGCCGCTACAATAACGATAAAAAGGAGAAGGAAAAACTGCATATTCTTCTCGAGTTTTAATATCCAAAGCAAACCTGCGTACATGTCTAGCCAAGTCATTAGCTCATTTGGTGGTAATATTTTTTCCCTGAAAATAGAAGCAACTTTTTCTTCATCATAACCAGGATTTAGTCGAACGGCAATACCATGAACGCCATTACTCAAATTATAAAGCTCCTGCATCAGACGCAATGTGGCAATCATTGTATTGCTATCAAACTCCTCCCACCCTGTTTCATAAATCCCCACAACCTTTAATTCTCTAGGAAGAAGGACCTCCTCTTCTGCAAGCTTATCAATAATAAGTGGAGTATAAACCTCCACTATTGAGTGGAGGGTGGCCCCAATTGAAGCCGCCAGGCTTGAGCTTAAGAGAACAGAATCATCATCTAAGTCATAAATTCCTCCAAGAATAATATATTTAGCGATCGGGACAACAGGATTTTCTCGATTGATATCAATGCTACGTATGGCAGGAAATGCAGGGCGATTCTTATGTTGTAGCATAACGACTCCATGTGCATAGGGCGAAGTTGCAGCAACTTCTTTTCTCATGAAAAGAAAGTTCAGTATATTTTCATAATCATACATCACTTCACCCGATTCTATTCGTATATGCCCATTAGTCTCAATTATTTTATCACGGTAAATTCGCCCAAAACCTCCCATCACACTTTGCACAATCACTAAAAGCATCACCCCTAGCATCACACCACAAACGGCAATGACAAAAAATAATGACACTCTTTTCCCGGTGGGAAAAAGCTGCTTGATAGCTAAATATAAATACCAGGGCATTATAATTACTGGCTTTATTCGTTTATGATTTATATGAAAGTCTTAATGTAAATTCATCTCCTCTGCTTCAAATCATACCAAAATTATACAGGCCTCATTGATGGGAAAAGTATGGTATCACGAATACTAGTTGACCCAGAAAGCAAAATAAGAAGCCTATCGATTCCTACACCCATCCCTCCTGCTGGTGGCATACCGTATTCTAAAGCTGTGATGAAGTCCTCGTCTATATCTTGAGTTTCTTCGCCAGCCTGGGATGAAAACATTTCTCGTTGCATTATAGGATCATTCTGTTCCGAATAAGCGGGAACAATTTCTTGACCGTTAATACAAAGTTCAAAAACATCAATCGTACTCTCATCGCATCGTGTAAGCTTAGCTAGTGGAACAAGCTCTTTAGGTAAATGAGTGACAAAGGTAGGTTGAATAAGTGTAGGTTCAATAATTTTTTCGAAAATATTGTTCGTGATTTCAAATGTTTCAAGCTGGGGATTCACTTCAATTCCAAGTTTATTACATTTTTCAAGCATTTCCTCTTTACTCCTATTAAACCAGGCCGAATCATTCGTATGTTTTCGAATCAAATCTTTGTAAGCCACCTCACTCCACTCACCTTTTAATTCTATAATTTGCCCGTCTGGCCGTTCAAATTGAGTCTTGTTTAATACATCACTACAGATGGTTAGAATCATATTATGGATAAGTTTCATCATTCCACGGTAGTCAGAATATGCCTGGTAAACTTCCAGTATGGTAAATTCAGGGTTGTGCCTTCTGGATAGACCTTCATTGCGAAAACAGCGTCCCAGTTCATAAACCCTGTCAAACCCTCCCACTAATAAACGCTTGAGATGCAATTCCTATGCAATACGAAGATAAAAATCGCAATCCAACGCATTGAAATGTGTAACAAATGGCCGAGCGGCTGCCCCTCCTGTTTCGGCCTGCAAAATTGGTGTTTCCACCTCAAGAAACCCCCGGTCATCAAGAAATCGGCGTATACAGGAGATAACCTTACTACGCATAACAAATATTTCACGGCTTTCTGAATTAACAATAAGATCAAGGTAACGTTGGCGATAAACCTGTTCATTATCTGTCAACCCGTGCCATTTCTCAGGTAAGGGACGTAAAGCTTTACTCACCAATTTATAACTTTGAACTCGTACAGTTATTTCCCCAGTTTTTGTTTTAAATAAAGGGCCTTCTGCCCCTATAATATCTCCAAGATCAAGCCTCTTGAATGCTTTGTAGTGGTCCTCTCCTACTTCATCACGCTTAAAATAAAGTTGAATGAGTCCATCACGGTCGAGGATTTTCACAAAAGCAGCCTTACCCATAAGACGAAATACCGTCATTCGACCCGCTACCTTTACGATCGGGCTATTATTCTCGTCTTCAGAATAGACAGCTCGTGCCTCATCAGAAGTATGCGTCTGTTCGCAATTTTCGTGAAAAGGGTCACAACCCTCTTCCCGCATCGTTAAAAGTTTATTTAATCTGACCGCGTAAAGGTCATGGGTCTCCTTTTTATTTTGTTCAGTCATAATAATCTATAGAAGCATGGGTGAACAACAACCATTTATCAAATGCAAAGTTGAAATACATTTCACTATGGTAAACTATTTCAATGGTATTTAGAGTATATATTTTATTCAATCCCCTAAATTACATTGCTGTCTTTTACTGTTCAAAGGACCATTTTGATGATAGGAGCAGTAACAGTTTTGAGCTGAATATTGTATAATATCTATTTTTCTTTTTCAAGCATTCCACTCTCTCGAAGCGACTTGGGGTTTTTGCTATCTTCATTGAAGCCTGGATTCCCCCTAAATCCTGGTCTCCCTTAATAATCTGAAACACCTCTACCCCTCTCTCCTCCAAGATGTTTCAACATTTTTCTACGGTGCTTTGACATTTCTCTAAATATTGCCATCTGTTCAGAGCTAAGATGCTTTTTAATAGCCTCTCTCATTTTTAGATGAATTTTTTCGAAACGGGGTCTAATCACAGAATGCAACTTTTCAAGTTCCACCGTAGCTATATCTAAATCTATTCGTATAGCTTCAATTTGCTGAGGATTGAGACTTAATTTATATGTGAGATATTCGATTCTTTCAATTTTATTGCGAGAACTCAAACTTCTATGTACACACCTATCTTTTCCTGCCTGTTTATGATAGATCTTCGAGCCAGCAATACCACCAATTATTCCTAATATCAAAATTAAACTAATAAAAAGAACCGCTAAAATATATTTTGTTTTCATAGAAATATGCTCCAATCATCGGTGGTAATAAAAGCAATTACCGAATCCTCATCGGAGTCAGCCGAAGGAATTATAATCAACCCCGTTTATCCATCGAAATAACGCGGTCGTAATTCGTTTTTGCCACCCCACCAAGCTGCTCTGCCATCATCCGATAACTTTCGCGTCGATAATCCCATCGCTTCATTCTTGGCATTTGTTCACAATAATCACAGAGATGGATCGTTATCAGATCCCTAAAATCTTCAGTTGACACCTTGATCTCCTCATTCGTTTCCCGATTCGTAATAGTATACGGACCTTCATTTTTAGCCAAATTCGGATCAAAAGTAGATCGCTCAATAAAACAATTTAGAAAAGCTAACCGTTCTGCTCGCTCGCCGATAAGCTCACTTAACTCGTTACGGCGTTCAACTGATAAGGTATATGCATCAAACCCTTGAGTGCCGTAGATCGAATGAAAAAATCCTGCGTTACATACGTCATCTTCACACCCCCAACTCTTTAAGTCTTTATATACACAAAGTGCATGCTCGATGTAAGTTCTTTTTGTATGGGGAATTTGATCTGCTCCCTCTTCAACAATAAAATCAGTAAAGTCTTCTAGCGTACCCATCTTAACCTATTTTTGTTAATTATAATTAAATTTAGGTCAAATTATTTTAATACTAAATTTGGAATTAAACGAAGCCCCATTTTTTAAAAATATTTGAATCTTTGACAACTTATTTCACCCTGGCCAAGGTTCATCGTTGCGAATATAGCTTTCATTTTTAAAACCGCTGAAGAAAACATCTATCAAGGGATGATGAACAGTTTGACCACCTTCATCAGATTCAAGGTTAGATTCTGCAACGTAAGTCGTAATGTCGGAACAATCAACCAACACGTGATACCAGGGTTGATTACAATCTGGTTGTGTCTGATTAGATTGATACCAATCGTCCTCGGCTTCACAAATTAAATCACTTCTCACAATTACTCCTCGATAACCATAACGTTTATGGTGTACAACTTCTCCCTCTGCAAAAAGAGGTGAATTTGAAGCCGATTGAAAAGATTCTTTGATACCAATCATCCTTCTTGAATCAATTTATACATTTTAAAACCATTGCAAGCTCAATACTATAACTACTAACCTCCCAAGCTGATACTAGTTTAATTTTGCTAATTAAACCATGACAGCCCTTTCACTGACACTGCTTATTATAACCAGTAGTTTATTTGCTACAGGATTGATTGGTACTTTCTTGCCGATAATTCCTGGGACATTTCTTATATGGTTGGGAATATTTATACACAAATTGTTTTTGGGTAACACGTCAGTATCATGGACTTTTATTATCGTTGCAACAGCGCTTACTTTTTTGGCCCATGCTTTGGATTACTTGTGTAATTTTTGGGGGGCAAAAAGGTTTGGTGCTAGTTGGCAAGGGGGACTCGGTGCTGTATTGGGAGGAGTCTTGGGTATATTTTTATTCAATATTATTGGCTTGATTATTGGACCCATAGCTGGAGTTATAATTGTCGAATTTATCCGTAACCGCAATATTCACCAAGCAACTAAAGCCGGTCTTGGTACCATAGTTGGTGGAATAGTTGCTTTTATTGCTAAATTCACCATCACCTGTATAATGATTGTTGAATTTTATATTTCCCTATTTTTCTAACTATAACGAAAATAAGATTAGTCAAAATATATATAATTAATTAACCTTATTTACCCTGAATAAATTGATAACTCAACCTTCAGTAGACCTAACCCACCCTAAAGTAGACTGGGGTTTAACGCGTTATGCCGATGCTTATGCTCGTCAATTGCAGCTCGTAAAAAAACGTTTTGATGGCGACATACCAGACTTGCTCATCTATACCGAACATTATCCTGTAATAACAATCGGTGCACGGATTGGTGCATCAAAACACTTACTTTGGGATCAGCAAGAACTCCACATTCGGGGTATTGAAGTTGAAAAATCGAATCGTGGGGGTGACATTACTTACCATGGTCCAGGACAACTTGTCGTGTACCCGATCATTAATTTAAATGATCGGGTGAAAGACCTTCACCTTTATTTACGTGATCTAGAACAAGTAGTTATTAACGCCCTTCGCAAGCTGGGACTAGTGACTGCGCGCAGAAAAGGAAAAACAGGCATTTGGATAGAACACCGAAAAATAGCAGCAATAGGTGTTGCGGTGAAACATTGGGTCACTTATCACGGCCTTGCCATCAATATTAATAATTGCTTGGCCCCCTTCGATGGTATCGTACCCTGTGGTATTAAAGATTCCACGGTTACTTCGATAAAAAATGAACTGGAAATTGAGATCGATTCTAATGAGGTCAAGGATAGTGTAGAGATTGAATTTTGGAAACAATTTGGAAGTATTTAAATGGTTAATAAAAACAAACCAAATTGGTTACGCGCGAAGTTGCCAAACAATCCGGCTTATAAACGACTGCACCATATTGTTGAATCAAATACTCTTAATACGGTTTGTCAGAGCGCACAATGTCCTAATATGGGTGAGTGTTGGTCACGCGGCACTGCAACACTAATGATACTTGGAAATATATGTA
This sequence comes from Verrucomicrobia bacterium Opi.OSU.00C, assembly GCA_002922725.1. Taxonomy (GTDB): domain Bacteria; phylum Verrucomicrobiota; class Verrucomicrobiia; order Opitutales; family PNEW01; genus PNEW01. The sequence continues at coordinate 14,980 of PNEW01000033.1, forward strand.
CGCGATCCTGTACTTTTTGTGCTGTGCACTCGGGTCGACCAACTGAAATTGATTTAGGCGAGCCCACTCGCGTCGCAGAAGCAGTCGTAAAAATGGGGTTAAAACATTGTGTCATTACATCTGTGGCCCGTGATGACATGAAAGATGGTGGGGCTGGTGTATGGGCAGCGACCATTCGTGCGATTAGAACTCGTAACCCACAAACTGCGATAGAAGTTCTTATACCTGACTTCCGAGGAAGAGAAAATGACTTGAATACCGTGCTGGATGCAAATCCTGATATTCTCAACCATAATATTGAGACGGTCAAACGACTACAACAACCTATCCGCAAAACAGCCAATTGGGATCAAACACTTCAATTACTTAAACGTGCGAAAAACCGAGGCTTTGTTACTAAATCTGGCATTATGTTGGGAATAGGTGAGTATAAATGTGAAATTGAAGAAACCTTTCGAGCACTGCGCAAGATTGATGTTGATATTATTACAATTGGTCAATACCTGCAACCATCACCCCAACATGCTAAAATTTCTCGTTGGGTGACACCTGAAGAATTTAAAAAATGGGAACAATTTGCGCTCTCCATTGGATTTGGGATTGTAGAATCAGGGCCTCTTGTCCGTTCCTCTTATCATGCTGAAAAACATTCAGATGGTTATTCATTAAATAGAAAAAAGAGGTGACTACAAAGCTGAGCCCACATAATTTTTAAATCAAAATATTGTCATCGATAGATACTAAGGTGATCACACCTAATATCCTAATATCAATATTTTATACAGCTATACATATCATAGAACATGATACATCACAGTCACACCGGCCATAACGATTGAAACCATACTCATCAACTTAATGAGAATATTAAGGCTGGGACCCGACGTGTCTTTAAAGGGATCTCCCACTGTATCGCCAATGACCGTTGCTTTGTGAATATCTGAATTTTTACCTCCCAGATGCCCTTCTTCTATATATTTCTTAGCGTTATCCCAAGCGCCACCAGCATTGGCCATAAAGATGGCAAGTATAAAGCCCGATCCAAGTCCACCTGTGAGCAAACCAATAACTCCTGCTGGTCCAAAGAGTAATCCCATTGTAATCGGAACACCCACAGCAAGGACTGATGGTATTATCATTTCACGCTGCGCTCCACGAGTAGATATCTCAACACAACGTGCATAGTCAGGCTCTTCTATTCCTTTGAGTATATCAGGTGATTCCTTAAACTGACGACGAACTTCGTCGACCATGTTCGAGGCAGCACGTCCCACCGCTTTCATTGTCAATCCACAAAAAACAAATGCCATAAGTGATCCCATGAAAATGCCAACGAGCACAATAGGATTCATTAGATTGATGCCGAAATAGGAAACAAAATCTCCGAATACTGCATCTTCAATTGAGACATTAGTTTTTTTACTAAAGTCTAAAATTTTTTCAGGACTTTTAAATAAACCCGCTTTCAGTTGTTCCATGTAAGAAGCCACTAAGGCAAGAGCGGTTAAAGCGGCTGAGCCAATCGCAAATCCTTTACCAATGGCCGCCGTAGTATTACCAAGTGCATCCAAAGCATCTGTGCGCTCGCGAACCTCGGGTTCTAAACCACTCATCTCTGCATTGCCTCCTGCATTATCCGCAATTGGCCCGTAAGCATCCGTAGCCAGAGTAATACCCAATGTCGACAACATGCCTACAGCTGCAAACCCAATCCCATAAAGGCCCATAGATATATTTGCGAAGTTGAGACCAGAGGCAAAGCTGAAGGCCAATATTATTCCCACCACAATCGCAACTACGGGTATTGCGGTTGAAATCATTCCAGTGCCAATACCTGAAATTATAACCGTGGCTGGACCTGTCGTTCCACTTATTGCAATTTCTTGTGTCGGCCTGTATGCGTGTGAGGTGTAGTACTCTGTCGCTTTACCAATTATAATACCAGTAACCAGGCCAATAACAACCGCACCCCAAATACCCCACGGATTTTCCAGTCCAATCGCTTTAATGATGATCAATGAAACTATAAGGACTAATATGGCACTGATGTTGATCCCGCGATCAAGTGCGTGTAGCAATTCTTTCTGCCCAGCACCTGATTTTACACGAACGAAAAAGACCCCAATTAAAGACAGTATTGCTCCAGTTCCAGCTACGACCATGGGAGCAATTACAGCTTTGATCTGCATATCCAGATTGCCCATAAAAGCCGCAGCACCCAAGGCCATTGTCGCAAGAATAGAACCACAGTAAGATTCAAAAAGGTCTGCCCCCATACCTGCAACATCACCCACAAAATCGCCTACATTATCGGCAATAACTGCGGGGTTTCGTGCGTCATCTTCCGGAATTCCGGCTTCGACTTTTCCCACAAGGTCTGCTCCTACATCTGCAGCTTTTGTATAGATACCTCCACCTACACGTGCAAATAATGCCTGTAATGACCCTCCCATTCCATAAGCAAGCATCGTCGTCGTTATAACAAGAAGATGTGGACCACCGTTTGCCTCCCCCAAAGGATAAACTAAAGTGAGTAGTATAAATCCGAAACTTACCCCCAAAAGCCCAAGGCCAACAACTGATAGACCCATGACAGCCCCACTGCGAAATACGACCCTCAGACCATGGTCAAGTGAGTTGCGTGCAGCTTCGGAGATTTTGTTTCCTATTTCGGCATCAATCTAATGAATCCTATTG
>PNEW01000034.1 GCA_002922725.1 Verrucomicrobia bacterium Opi.OSU.00C
CAGGGTTTGAGACTTTGATTAGTCAGAATAACTTTAAGTCTGATAATACTCCTCAACCTACATTAAGTGTTGATGCTACCTTTGCCAATGAGGATGGCGATGCCATCTCTGTTACTACTGAAGAACTTACTATTGAATGACGCTTAAAGGTGTGTTGTGTTTCCTCGTGGATAAATCCCAACCACTGCATATAGGGTAATGGATTATCGATTGAGAGGGATGTGTATTTTTACACCCCCTCGCCCGCTTTCTCCCCAAACAAATTACAGAGTAAAATCTACAAGCTTGACTCCAAGTATCTTTGCAGTTCAATATTAAAAACGGTCTAATAAGTGAATTACTCTGAACTGCAAGCTAAAGCTACACGACTGGAACGTGAGCTGCAGGAGACCCATAATCTCCTGACATCGACCATTGATCCCGAGGTTGTCACTGCGGACCTCGCTCGCACTCGAGCCTATGCATTCGATTCTGCAAAGATGTCCGTCGAGGATGTGGTAGCAGGGTGTGCCGATTCACTTGAGAAATACGGTTTCTGTGTCATCGATCATGTGATTCCACCTGCCGATGTGGAAGCCATTCGCGAAGAAGTTATGGCGGCAGATGATATTGTTAACCGCAATATTCAGGGCATTAAAGACCTGTTTAATGAAGAGGGGGCGAACACAGAGGAATTACTCAGTGGCAAGGCCACGGAATACAACGTGGAGTTAAGGCGTGTACGAAAGGTCGGGCATCCTCCCAAACCACCCAACAACATTATCTGGATGCCTCAGTACGCCCGGCATCTCGCCAATCCGGTAATTACCACTGTGGCACGCCATGTTCTCGATGACCATCTTCGAATTGCCCACTTGCATACCAGGCACGTTAAGAACGACAATGCATTTATTGAGGATAAGGGAGTAGACGAATTCAAGAAAATGCGAGGTTCGGAAAAGCGTGGTTGGCACACAGACTGGCCTCACGACCTTTCAGCTTTTGGCAATAAAGACCCCAATCATAATGTCGGTTGCATCCGCCAACCCTGCCCCGACGTAACCATGTGCCTGGTGATGATCTGGTATCTAACCGATGTCGATGAAAACTCGGGGGGCACGTGGGTCGTGCCAGGCTCGCATAAAGATAAGCGGAATCCACGGGGGCCGAAAGATGGTATTTCAGTTACCGCGCCCATTCCCGGCGATATGCAAGTAAGCGCACCAGCAGGGTCTGTCTTTATCCAGGATTCACGTTGTTGGCACGCAACTGCCAGACACAATCCAAGTGGTCGGGAGAGAGTTGCGGTGGTTAATCGTTGGTGCCCCTGGTGGTTGTCTGTCGACGACTTCGCCCCAGGAGATAATTACAATGTCTATCACGTATGCCGGCCGATTAACCACGCAGAGTATCTAGCTTTACCCCCTGATCTGCAACCTTTGATGCGGCATCTCTGTCCCGATGAGTGTGACACTTTACAACAGCCGGTGCTCGATCGGGCCGAAGCAGCTCATGAACGCACGCTATGGGGATATCAGCAAGAGGAGGAAAACCCAGAATCAATGCAACATATCAACGCTCATATTAAAGTGCCGGTGGTGCCTTTAAGGTGTTAATCACTGTCGTCATCAGTTGTAAAGGGTAGCATTAAAGGTAAATAGAATGATAGTAAGTAGATTTAAATAAAAGATGATATTTTTTATATCTTAAACCCTTTTAAAAAGAATATCTATTTGATAATATAGAGTCAAAAATTGGAGTTAGACAGTTAGGTATTGGTATCTCACTTATCGCCTCAACTCTATAGTAGTTGTCATCGTTTAAGATGATACGCATGCGCTTCACGTCCGTTTGCTTATGATATAGACTTGTCAAAACTTCGATTATATTTTGAATTAGGGAAGTGAAATCTGTTATCGTTACCGCGCCCAACCAGGTTGAGATCATCGACGCGCCGATTCCCAAACCGGGTCCCTACCAGGCACTTGTGAAAACTGAAGTGGCATGTCTTTGCAACAGCACGGATCGCGTGCTTGTAAACGGTCATTTCCCAGGTATGGAGAAAGCGTTTCCGTTCGCCTTGGGTCATGAGAGCGTCGGTGTGATTCAAGAGGTAGGGGCGAAGGTTCGCCATTTCAAAGTTAATGAACGCGCAGTCAGTGGACTGGTGTTTAATCTTGGCGTGGATGGTATAAAATCCGCGTGGGGTGGATTTTGTGAGTACGTGTTGGCAAATGATCATGAGGCCATGGTACAAGATGGTGTGGCAGATGAAGAACACGGCTGGGTTGAAGTTTTTGAGATCCAGACCCCCGTTGCCAGTGACATTGCCCCTGAAAATGCGGTTTTGTTTTGCACCTGGCGCGAAGTGTTGAGTGCCTTTCGCGATTTTCATCTTAAATCCGGTGACGACATTTTGATCTATGGTGGAGGGCCTGTGGGCCAAAGTTTTGTGAAAATAGGCCGGTTATTTGGACTTGATTGGATCGGCCTGGTTGATCGACATCCTGAGAAGCGTGAACGGGCGAAACGGTTCGGCGCCAATGATGTCTTTGATCGGGATGCTCCGGAGATTGCAAACAAAGGACATCAACTCGATGCTGTGGTTGATGCGGTTGGTGTACCTGAGCTCGTCTGTGCGGGGTTGCCACTCTTGAAGCGAGGTGGGTCAATGTGTGTTTACGGGTTTTATGCGGGAGCTAAGGAATTCATAGTTCCTAATGCATTAGGTGACTTTAACTACAATATCTTCGTCCATCAATGGCCCACGCGGTTGTTTGAGAAAGAAGCACAGGAGACACTTTCTAACTGGGTGCGCGAGGGTAAGATTTCTGGGGCTGATTTCATCACCCATCGATTTCCCATCGATGGAATTAACGATGCTTTAGAAGCCATCAGTCAGCGAAAAGTGGTGAAAGCACTTCTGACATACTAAGCCTTCTAATTCGGTTTAGATTAAATTCGTATGCCATACTCCTTGAAGTTAACGGTAACTGTAGGTTACTTGAGCTTGGCCTGAGAGTCGTGGAGATTTCGGCCAATTTTTGGAAAAATGTAATTGGTTAATTTAGTTAGAATAACTTTAAGTCTGATAATACAGCTCAACCCACATTAAGTGTTGATGGTACCTTTGCCAATGAGGGTGGTGATACTATCGAGTGACTACTGAAAAATTGATCATTGCGTGATCCTGTTATGTGTATCAATTAAGTAAAGAAATCACTAGAAATTTTCCTCTACGCTCTAAATCACATACAAATAACTAGCGCTTTTAATTATTTCGTTATCCTAATACAGCTTGAATTTTCTAATAAATAAATATAATAATCAACCCGCAATAATGACAGGACTCGAATTAAAAAACAAATGGAGAGAAGGTCAAATTAGTGTTGGCGGTTGGTCAACTTCGTCGGATGCGCTCATCGCGATCAACTTGGCAAGGGTAGGGTTTGATTATGTGATCATCGATAATGAACATGCCCCACGGAACACTGAATCTTTGAGGGAAATCTTGTGGATGTTCAGAGATTCTGAAACCGTACCTATCGTTCGTGTTGAAGATAACCGACCAGATGTCATTAAACAAGTTTTAGACCATGGTGCCCAGGGCGTTCTAGTTCCTCTTGTAGGTACCGTTGATGAGGCAAAACGTGCTATTGCCAGTTGCAAATACCCGCCTGATGGGATACGAGGATTTGGACCGGTAGCTGCATCAAATTATGGCGCAGATGACACTTATTTTGAAAACTGGAATAAAAATGTGATTGTCATGTTGCAAATTGAATTGGTAAGCATTCTCAATGTGATTGAAGAAATCGCACAACTAGAGGGACTGGATTCTGTTTTCATCGGCCCTTCCGATCTTTCCCTAAGTATGGGTTGTTTTCGACAATGGGATCACCCCGATTTTAAATCAGCGGTATTACGTATTGTAAAAGCAGCGAGAGAGAATAATATAGCACCTGGAATTGCAGTAGATTCTTTTGGGGAACTTAAACAAGCGGCAGAATGGATCGAGAAAAATGCTGAGGGTATGCAGGTGCTGCTAACTGCAGAAGATGGCGAACTAGTAAAACTTGGTGGGAAGCAAGTCCTACGGGATCATCTCAATAGATTTGTGAAGTAGTAACTCATCATCATCCTCCATTTAATATGGAGGTACAAACAATTTGTAGTTATTTAATATATGCTAATTGGATGTGGTTTTTTTGTTCCAATCATTACCTAACTCCCTCTTTCATCGAACCGCATAATTTTTCATCAATCTTGCCCATTCCCACTATCGCAGCCATGTAGGCGCTGATCGTCAGGTAATTGATTGGACCCAGATTAGTTCACCCATCTTCTGTTCTTCTGAAATACTCCCTTAGTTTAGCTAGTCGATCGCACGCATCAACGCGTGCAGATAACCATAGCAATATGCAAACCCAACTCGGTCTGCTTCATCCCCGGAAATACTTGGTACATGATCAGGCATAACCATGTAAGGATATCCAATCTCTTTATACACTCGCAGCGCTTTAAGCATGTCTACATCACCCTCATCTGGGAACACTTCAACGAAATTGAGAAAACCTCCTTTAATATTACGAAAGTGAAGATTAAAAATTTTATTTCTTTTACCAAAATACCTTATGATATCAAAAATTTCTTCGCGTGGATTTTCAAGCATCTCCGAAATCGTGCCTTGGCAAAAATTTAATCCGTGATAGGGATTTTCATGCATAGATACATATTTTTTTAACCCTTCTACAGTACCCATCACTCTAGCAACACCCCTATAAGTTTTATTCCCAATCCCAGGATCCTGCGGGTGGCAGGCTAACTGGATTTTATACTCTTCAGCTACAGGGACTACCTGCTCTAACCAGTGATCAATTCGTTCCCACATCGTATCTGCATTTGCAGCACCTCCTTCAAATTGTGTCATAGATTGATCTAATTTGTCGTACTCGAATGACGAAAGCTTAGCTCCACCTCTACCATAACGTGGTTCAGTCCTCAGATGTCCAAGAATAGTGATATTATAGTTTACACCACGAAGACCGGCAGCGGACGCCATTTGAATGATAGCGCATATTCCCTCTATTTCACGATCGCGATCAGCACTTGGCCCAAGAAACACATGGGGCATGCCGGTGTCAAATGCAGCGCGTGATATAAGAGGAAGATGTATCATTTCTACAGTGATATTGTGTTTGGCATATTTTTCTCGTATCGCCAGAAGAGAATCAACAGACCATTCTCTCCAATGTTCCTGCGGTGTAACATCAACATGGGTAATACCCAATTGAGCTAATTGCTTGATGTCAGTTTCATGACGGTTCTGAGTCTGGGTTCCAATATACATGCTCCCTCTTAAATAGAAAGAATGCGCGACAGGCAATCGTAGATTAAAAGAAATTCAGTTTAAAGGATGTAACTAAGGAACATCGTTACCGTTAGCTTATTAGCTAAAAAACCTACTATGCATGGGTAACACCAATTTTGCACTACTGAGACAAGAGAAAGGGAAAGAATAGGCTCGCAGTGGTGAAATTGAACCCAGGTTTCCCCGTCTATTCATATATGTAATGTTCAGTGCAATTGCGTTCGATAAAATCCCAATCATAGGTTACACCCATTCCCAGTCCGTCTGGCACTGGAACACAACCGTCATCTCCAAGGTCTTCTGGTTGATCAGAATACCCACACTGATAAACTGGTGGCACAGCATTAGGCATTTTGGGCCCAATTAATGCCATTTCATACAAATGTGTATTGCGAATTGCAGACATGGCAACACGTTGTGCTGGGCCACATGCATGAAGCTGAACATCCAATCCTAAGGCCTCACAAAAATGGGCTATTTTCATGACACCAGTAATTCCCATATCGTATTCAGGGTCAGCATGAATCATATCACAACCCCCGTTTACAAGAAAACTCGCTTTCTGCTCCAATCCTCGCACATGCTCACTGATTAAAAGCGGGGTCTTCAGTTTTTCTCGCAGACGTTTATGTCCAAAAGCAGAAACTGCAGCGTCACGGTAGGGATCCTCGTACCAGAAATAATTAGCTTCGTCGCAGGCACGACCAACATATAATGCATCATTCCATGTGCGTAATTCACAGGCAGGATCAATCATTAATTTCATCTCATCCCCCACACGTGAACGAACGTTTAAAACATTATCAGCTTCTTTTTTAGCGTCGCCTTCATTCCATCCATGTATCTTAAAGCCAGAAAATTTCTTTTCTTTGCACTGTTCAGCATAGTCAGCAAACGCATCAATGGAATCGAGGCCCCCAGTTTCTAACTGACCATGATAAGTACTGGCATATACTGGTAAGCGTTTTCGAAAACCTCCTAGTAGTTTTTTTACCGAGGTGTTATACATTTTACCTACAAGATCCCAAAGTGCGATGTCGAGAGGGCCATTCCCCATATGGTCATATGCTCTAATATCACGTTTCAAATCATCGTAGATAACTTCACGTTCTTCTGGATCTCGTCCGATGAGCAGGGGAGCCAGCATTCGCGACTGGGCTATGGATGATAGAGTCCCTCCCCAATGCGTAACATACTCTCCCTGTAATCCGTCATCCGTTTTGATTATAACGCTATAGCGCACCGTTTTCAATTTATTTCCGGCGACATAGGCCATATTGCCGATACCAGTTGTCGCCTGGCCCAAGCCAAGGTTGTCAATATTGAATGAAAATTCGTTAATCTCTACTCGGTTAATTTTACTCATTTCAAAAAATATTTTTCGCTAGGTTTTTTGGGCTGGATTGATATACATGAAACACCAATTAATAGGTTATTTACGTAATGGAGTCTATCTAGAAATGCTAAGCTTTAATATATCTTTTTGGAAATCACGCTTGAGTTATCAGGTGTATAGACTTTAACTGTTTTCGTTAAGAGGATTGAACTCTGCTTACCATATAAACTCAAATTAGTAAAATACATGACTGTTGTTGATTCTATTGCACACATATTAAAAGCTGAAGGTGTAGAAATCCTTTTCGCTTATCCGGTAAATCCAATTATTGAGTCAGCTGCAAAATTGGATATTCGCACTATAATTGTACGTCAGGAGAGGACTGGTATTCATATGGCCGATGCCTTCAGCCGAATGTCCTCTGGAGAACGTATAGGTGTTTTTTGTATGCAGCAGGGTCCCGGTACGGAAAATGCCTTTGGGGGTGTCGCGCAGGCATATGCGGAATCAGTCCCCATACTTATTTTGCCTGCCGGTAACGTGCGACAACATGCATTTGTTCAACCTAATTTTTCTTCTCTTATAAATTTTCGTGAGATTACCAAATCATGCGAACAAATAACAATTCCGGAAGCCTTGCCTGCAGCTTTTAGGCGTGCATTTTCAGCGATTAAAAATGGTCGGCCGCGGCCCGCACTAGTTGAAATTCCCGCTGACTTATTTATGGAAGAATTATCTGAACCACTTGATTACAAACCGACTTCTAGTTTTCGTTCAGGCCCTGATCTTGAAGCTGTAAATCAAGCGGCTAGTGTATTATTGGATGCTAAAAGACCCGTAATTTATGCTGGCCAAGGCGTTCATTATTCCCAGGCCTGGCAAGATTTGAAAAAATTAGCAGAACTACTGGAAGCACCGGTTACCACCAGTCTTGCTGGTAAAAGTGCTTTCCCTGAAAACCATCCTCTCTCTTTGGGTTCTGGTGGACATACCTATCCAAAAGCGGTAAATGATTTCTTAAATAATTCTGACGTAGTTTTTGGTATTGGTTGTAGCTTCAGCCATACCTTATTTGGGGTACCTTTACCCACTGGGAAGAAAATTATTCATTCTACACTCGATCCGGATGATATCAATAGAGATATTGATGCTGATCTTGCCCTCGTAGGTGATGCGGGACAGGTTCTAAAAGCATTGCTTGCTAATATCAGTAAACGTTTAGGAGGAAACTCAAGGAATAATTTCAATGAAGTGACTACGGAAATCAAATCGGTAAAAGATAAGTGGTTGGGAGAATGGATGCCTAAGCTCACTTCTAACGAAATCCCCTTAACCCCTTATCGAGTAATATGGGACCTTATGCATACCGCCGATGTGGAAAATACGATAATCACTCACGATTCCGGAAGTCCCCGTGATCAAATTTCACCTTTCTGGGAATCGCTAACACCTCTTTCTTATATTGGTTGGGGTAAATCTACTCAACTCGGTTACGGTCTAGGTCTGGCGATGGGAGCGAAACTATCCATGCCGGATAAGCTCTGCATAAACGTTTGGGGTGATGCCGCTATCGGATTTACAGGAATGGATTTTGAAACCGCGGTTCGGGAAAGAATTCCTATTCTATCGATTCTTTTTAATAATTTCTCCATGGCTATCGAAATACCCATAATGCCTATTTCCCAGGAAAAATTCAGGGCTACCGATATATCAGGTAATTATGCAGATATGGCTAAAGCTTTTGGTGGATATGGGGAGCGCATAACGACTCCGGATGAAATTATTCCTGCACTTCATCGTGGGATCAAACAAACGCAAGAGGGAGTCCCCGCATTACTAGAATTTATAACGAAGAAAGAAATTGAATATTCTAAGTTTTAAAAAACATTTTTAATTGCCACGAACGGAATGCTCTTACAGCTACCAGTTGATAAATTTCTCTTTTCATCTGTATATTCGTTTGTATTTAAATTTTGCACATTCTAAATTATATGACTTTTTGGGGTTATTTTAACGCAGTGAACATCGAGGTTGGCCACAAAACAAAAATTAAGACATAACCATTACGCGCTCTCGCGTAGGAACATTTATGCCCGAGGGCATAAATCCATTTTAGGCTACTTAAACTTCTCCAGTTTATTTCTGAACCCTTTTTTGTCCAATACTTCTCTGTTTATCAACCCTTTGGGTATTTCCCCTTTTGATAGTGATACCATTTGGTTACAACACATGCTACCCATATCCCGATATAACTCATCTGTCCATCCAATGGCATGTGGCGCAAGGATGACATTATCGAGTCCAGAATAAGGATTATTCTCCCCCAATGGTTCCTTTTCAAATACATCGACGGCAGCACCCGCAATTGCTTTGTTTCTGAGGGCATTGACTAATGCCTGTTCGTTGACAATTCCTCCCCGTGCCGTAGTAATTAAGTAAGCTGTAGGTTTCATCATTGCAATGTGTTCTGAATTGATAAGATTACGCGTCTCTTCTACCAATGGACAGTTGACAGAAATGTAGTCAGCTTGCCTCATCAACGTATTCAGATCAACTAGTTTAACCCCGAGTTGGATGGCCTTGTCTTCGCTTAAATACGGATCAAAAGCGATAGTTTCCTTCATTTTGAATGACCTTAGAAGTTTAACAAGAGTCCCTCCAATACCACCGACGCCAATGATTCCCATTGTGCGATCCCGAAGTTCGGTTCCCATATAAAGATTTCGATCGTCCCATTTCCCCATACGAACCAATTGATCTTTAATGAAAATATTATGATTCAATGCAAGCATCCACCCGATCGTCGCTTCGGCCATCGGGTAGTCCACCGTACCTCGCGCAGTTAGCAATGCAACGTCTGAATTCGTGCAAGCTTTTACATCAACGTTGTCATAACCAACACCAAGCCGAGCAATCGCTATCAATCGTTCACCACAACCTTCCAATGTATTTTTGGTGTAAGCGGGGCTTAAAGAAATAATGCCATCGAAATCTTGTATAAGAGCAGGGGGCATAATGGGTTCATCCTTAGCGAGAAAGCCATAGTTGACGTTATCCGTTCGATCCAGAATCTTGAGCCCAAGGTCTTTAAAATTTAAATTACCTTCATTGTTAAGTGAATCTCTGGTAATCCCAATTTTGAAAGTTGCACACATTATTTTTCTCAATAGGTAAAAATCAATTTTAAAAAACTATAGAAGGCTTAAGAAGACAAGATTATACTTATTTATAATCAAGGACAGCGTTATAAATACGTTTCAGATAGTTTTCCCTTGAGTGATCAACAAACTGTTTCCCCTCAGGTCGAATTACTTAGAATTAACAATAACTAAGAGGGCAAGGAATTATAGCTTCCCCCCATGACTACGCTAACCAGGTCTTCGCGAAGATCTTTTAATTACCCAATTATTAGCTCTACGGTGTGCTTCCAAAATTTGCGCTTTCGTCATTTTTTTCTCAATTGCGCTTAAACTCGCCCTGCCGTCGTAAATCCCTCCTGTGGCTGCGATAGAATACCAGGTATAAGCCCAAACATAATCCTTTTTTACGCCTGATCCAACGACATACATTTCTCCAAGCCTAAATTGTGCATCGGGATGATCCTTATCAGCGGCCTCACGGTACCATTTAAATGCTTGCACATAATCCTGCTTCACGCCTAAGCCCCAGGAATACATCTCACCAACATTATGTTGAGCATGAGCAAGTCCCTGTTTAGCTGCTTTGAGATACCATTTAAAAGCTTTCTCGAAGTTCTGTTTTACTCCAAAACCTTCTTCATATAACATCCCGAGGTTTTTTTGTGCTGGAGGGTAACCCTGTCGGGCTGATTTACGAAACCACTTGAAAGCTTCAACATAATTTTGGTCGACGCGATTGCCAATATAATAGATTCCGCCCAGGTTATTCTGAGCGTATGCGTCTCCGCTTTCAGCCTTTACGAATAATTCTGAAAACTCCCAATCGGATTGCCCTAATAGAGTACCGTTTAAAATAAGGACTATAAAACACCTAAGCCAATACTTCATCTTCACGAGCTATACCAATATACTTTTAAAAGTCGCAGCGAAAATCGATCTATTTAATATTAAAGCTGTTAATTTTAATTCACACTATTAAAATAAATATGGAAAGGATTAATGGATATTAAACGTATCGACCTTTCCCTATTTAACCATGATCATTAAAATCACTGGTTAATCGCCGCGAAATATAGATTGTGGGACCACTTTTACATGGGTAATGCCACTCTCAAACAAGGCCTTAACGATAAAGATTATATTAAAGACAATCGATATAACCCGACTCTATCCCGATATTGTCTCGGAAGCGGACTTTTGATTATTCTTACATTTTTTTATCGAAGCTTTAAATCCAGATTTGCGAATGGCTTTTAAAATCTTTTTTTCATTTAATAAAATAGGGTCGTATACAACTGCCCCACCGTTTTCTTTGTAAGAAATATCGGTTTTTAAAACGCCAGCCATATCTTCCAGAGTCTCGATGACACCCTCTGAGCAACTACTGCAAACCATTCCACCTATATCGAGATTTACTGTTTTATGTTTACCCTCTATCGCCTTTGTTTCGGGGTCACTCGTACCTTGTTCACTATGCCCACCCCCTATCCCTTCAATCGGGGTAAGTATAAGGACGCAAATAATTCCTATTGCTAATAGTATGTCGTTTAATTTTATCATAGTTATCGATTTATATAATTGTATTATTTAACACAACTCTAATTCTGATAAATTCGTCTTATACCTTCAGTCTATGAAAAAAGAGGAAATATTATCAAAATATCAAGATAAAGGGTATCTTATCGGGCGAAATATTATTCATCCCCCTGATCTTAATCCTCTTCGCAATTATCTTTCGCAACGCATAGACGAATACGCTCGCGAGCAGTTTAAATGGGATAAAATAAAATCACTTTACGAGAATCTCTCATTCGAACGTCGTTTAGCGGCAATTTGTGAGGAGCGGGCAATTTCGAAAGTCGATTTTAACTTTTTCCCATCTAGTATTGATTATTTTGCACGGTACGGGCCGATTCTTTACGAACTTTACCAAAATCCAGAAATTTTACGTATCTTAGGAATCCTCCTTGGATCTGAAGTTAACAATCACGGATTACCTCAATTGCGAAGTAAACTGCCAGGCAGCATAGAAACATCTTTTCCCTGGCATCAGGATAGCCTTTACTACAATGAACCCGTACGTGGAACCTGGGAAAAGGGCACCGAAAAACTGCACATACTAACCGTATGGGTTCCGCTAGTCGATGTCACGATTGGAAATGGCTGTTTGTGGATTATTCCAGGCAGTCACCGATGGGGGTTACTCAAGGGGGCACGTTCGGATGATAATGTTGTTCGCATGGAGGATAATGTTGAGACGCGCGGGACACCTACACCATTACCGATGAAATTAGGAGATGTACTCTTTTTAACGAATTTAACTGTTCACACAAGTAAACTCAATAAGTCCAATAAATCTAGATGGAGTATTGATTTCAGAAACCATGCAACTCCAGAATCAAGGTCATTATCTGATCTTGAACGGTCCGCGGCAAAGTATTTAAATGATAAAGCACGCTCCAATGGTTGGGAGCCACTTACCGTAATTACTGATGGGTGCAAACCTAGCTGGGAGGAGTGGTTTAATGCTAAGAAAAAGTTAATTTAGGTCGGGTTCCCTTTCCTTCAAACTCAAAATTCCAGCACAAATTAAGTTACGTCATTAAGTGGCCTGATTGCGCTACTCTTTGGCTTATTCAGATAATTTAGCGTTATCTCCATCACAATAGCCTCCTGTATAATTAAAGTGTTATCCTAAAAGTTAGGAGTCTCAATAATGATGGTAACACCCATATCTATATATTTCTGCCGCTTATCGGGTGAAAAACTTCGGAAACAGACTGCCTTATGTGTTCCCTCCAAGGTCTTAACCACATGACGTACACAATCATCAACTGTTTTGAGACGAGGATGCTCACTATATTTCAAACTGAAACTCAAATCGGTAGGCCCAAAAGAGATGCAATCCACACCTGGTTTCGCCAGTGCATAGACTTGCTCTACAGCCTCAACAGATTCAACTTGCATCCAGAGAACGCCATTTTTATTCCACCACTCGGCATAATCGAACGAATCTGGATAATTTTCAACATTGAGACGTGGAGCTCCCCCGACACTTCGTTTCCCTTTAGGAAGATAATAAAAATTTTCTACAGCCTCTTCCGATGTAGCCTCAGTCTCAACTTGAGGCACTTCGATCCCCGCCGGTCCAAGATCAACAAAATTTCCAATCAAGTAGGTGTGGCGAGTGTGTTTGATACGAAAGTTAACAGGTATCCCCAATTCTTTGGCAATTGTACAAAACTCAACAAGTCGGGGTTCGTTCAGAGGATTATGTTGGCTGTCTACAACGAGAATGTCGTAGGCCTCTTCCTCAAGGATTTTCTCCAACTGCCCTCGGTCTATTGTTAAAGGGACACTTGCCCCAAGTATAATATCTAAATCTGTGACTCTTTGCTTATAACTTTTCTGCGTCATGATTAAATTTTTTAAATTAGTTTAGCCCACCATAGATGCATGTTTTATAGATGTCTTATGGTATCAATATTAATTTAGAATGGAGAATAATTGTTAATAGTCACTACCCCTTTGTAAAGAGGATTTAGGCGATTTATTTTTGATAAGTACCTATTGCTATAATCCTTTTTTCTTCCAACGTCTTCGTTTTAAATGATTGCTTAAATTCTAATTTTTTAAATACTTATATTAGTTATTCTCAAAGAAAAACTGTTCGGGTCGAGCGATGCCTGGACTTTGATGAGCTGGACTGTTTGGAGCAACATCCGGTACATTACGGAAATTATTTTTCACCACTACTACGCCGTTGTAGGCTGCAGAATTCCCAATAATTCCTATAGCAAAGAGATTGTCCGCATGGATTTGCCATAGTTCTTTGCCCAGTTCAATACGTTTCTCTAAGGAAACGCTATTACCTAGTTCAAACACCTTGATCAGACGTTTTAAACTACCAGTTGGAGCAACTCCTTTTGCGCCATTCGTCTCGTACCAAATACCAACTTTCGGTCCGAAATGAGCCTCTCTAGTGATTGGAACAGTAATCCGAGGATAGGCCCACGGGTTTACCGCGGCTGGACCCCACAGCGATAGTTGCTGCTCGTTAGTATGCGATCGTCTAGAAAACAAGCTGCGTTCCTCAACTTTAAGGTGAAGATTAATGCCTATGTCTTTAAAATGGTTAACCACGAGTTCACCAATACCTTCCCAATTGAGAAAGCTTCGACTTAGCACGGCTAGAGTAATTATCAAAGGTTCATTATTGTCAGAACGCAATCGATATCCGTTTTTGCCTCTTTTCTCTAAGCCGATTCTATCCAAGATCGCATTGGCTTTTGCAAGATCACGTTTGGCGTACTTCCTTTCGTATTCCGGCCCAGGATAAAACCTGTTTTCTGGAAGGGGAATGAAAGGTCGCGGTTCTCCAACCCCCAAAAAAATAGACTCATTTATTTCTTCTCGATCAATGCTGAGAGAGAGCGCGATGCGAAAATCGCGATTTCGCAGCCACTTTTCAATCTCCAAATCTCCTTGCCAAGTCTGGTTGACAAAAATTGCTGCATCAGATCCTCCTAACCCTGGCCATAAGAGTAACCGATAGTTACCCTTCTTTGCCGCCTCCTTCAATACTGGTAATTTATCGATAAGCACATGACGATGCTGCATGTCAACTGCCCCGGTAATGGCGCGCATGTTGAAAACCTCAATATTTTCAACCAGATTCATTTCGATACGATCGATGTAGGGCAACTGATTCCCTTCCGTATCAACAGCAAAGTAATAGGGGTTTCGCTCAAGTGAAAACACATCCCCGGTAATTGGCGTCACTGTTTTCCATGGCCCTACCACAGGTAAACCAGGGTTCTCATGTAACCTCGACATTCGTATGAATAAAGCAACCCAACTTTCCATTTTATAGGACTCGATTTTCCGATTCAATTCTACCTCAGAGGCATATTTTGGTAGGAACTGTTTCAAATAATGACGAGGCGCATATAAAGGACAGCGAAATTGTCGCACACTTTGACCACCCACAGTTATACTTGCGACTTTCTCGATAAAAGAAAAATTCGGCTTATGAAAAGTGTACCGAACAGTATATTTGTCTATCTTATTTATACGGCACAGTTTTCCTGCTACTTTCATGTAGGATGCTATTGCCGGGTTGAGCTCAGCGTTTAAGGTTAAGTCTTCATAAGCAAAGATAAAGTCCTCAGCAGTAAAAGGCATTCCATCAGACCATTTCATCCCCTTGCGTAGATGAAAGGTAAATGTAGTTCCATCTTCGCTCATATCCCATTTTTTTGCGATATGTGGCATAAGTGTATGCCCATCTAAGTCGTAGTAGACCAAATGATCATGCATGATCCGATCAATGTTTTGTCGATCAATGGGACCTATAAAACCACGCTTCCAAATTCCACCATATTGACCGATCTTTTCGATTGTGGGGATTACCAGAGGTTCTTCCGGAAGACGTTCTTCGACCGGTGGTAACTTTCCTTCGTCAACACGTTTTGCCAATTCGGGTGATTCATTGAAAGACTCAAGGTGCGAACCCATGTAAATAAAACTGAACGCTTTCAAATTTAACGGCTCACGATTCTTTACCTCTAAATCGGCTGAAAAAGAGCTATCACTGTTTTTGGAACAGCTTAGGAACCCCGTGACAGAGAACGCCACAAATATAATCATGCATACCCGATATTTACGAAGCGATTTCATACCATATTTATTAAGTTTTCTTTATAATATCTTTCTATAACAGTTAATTACATCACTAATATTTTAATTAGACTAGAAACTCAAGATAACCAAATTGTAGTTGTTAAATCAACGGTAATTTATCCTTTCGTAGTTCATTTAGGGAATACAATAATAATTTCCAATTACACTTTTATGAAGAATATCAGTTGAACTTTTCAGCTTCATTATAAATGTGTATACGAGGAACCTCTGTTACTTTTCCATTCACCTCTAATTAGGGCTAGAGTTATTTATCTGCTTGTATTAGTATTTCCCCTCTCTTATTATTTTGCAATAATCAGTATTATAAGTGGATTTATTACTATGTTGTTTTCAATTAAAGCATTAATCGTCACATTAATTGTGTTAATATCAACATTTTCGTTATCTGCGCAATTACAAGAGGGCAATCCCTATGCAGTTCCTCAAACAGTAGAGACTGTTTTCGATTTCGAAAATGAAACGGTAACAGGGACGGATTTCACCTTAGGCGTTGCCCCGTTTACGATTCGGGTTATTGGGTTTAAGCTGGAAACTGTAGACAACCCAGCTCTCGCCCATTCAGGAAGCAAGGCATTGGTCCTTGAAGCAGGCCAAGAAGGCAAAATAATATTAGAAAGAGGTGCTAATTTACTTCAATTTTATGCGGCTGAAACAACAGGTGGTGGTCGTATGGAACTAAGAGATAGAAATAGATTTTATTTAAGGCAAGGGGGAACAATTGAAGGACTATCTACAAATATTAGTCCCGGGGCTAACCCTCTACTTCAAAGTTTTGTTGGTTTCAGTGGGGATATTAATGATCCTACAGATCTTAACTTTACAAATGGTATTATGGAAATAAAGATTATAAACGTAACTGGTCAGGCAGCTATAGATGATCTTGGTTTTACCTATGTTACTGGTCCACCCAATAACACTGTTTTTGAAGATTGGGCAAATATTGTTGGTAGTCCTGTTTTCCGAAAACCGGGAAGTATTAGTGCCGATTCGAGATTAATCTTCACTATTGGTGAGTCACCGTATACTGCTACTTTTACTGGTGGTATGGCAACTAATGCAGGGTTAGGTCCTTTTAGTCATACTATACCAGATGGACAACAGCAAGGGGGTGGAGATATGCCTTTGACTCCTGGGGTTTGGAGAGTTGAAGACGTATCTTTTTTTGGTGAAGGAGTTGGGGTAATAACATTTGAGACTCCAGTTGCCAAAGTTGAATTTTATGCCGCTGTTTTTCTCGAAGAAGACGGAGAAATACAAATATTTGATACAAATGACACCCTAATCGCTTCCACTAAAAACATACCACTTAATATAAATCATATGTATGATGCGCCTTTTAGTTATTTTTCCTTTAATGCCGCTGAATTGGGAGCTCCTGAGGGGATTGGAAAAGTTCATTATGTTAATTTAGATAAGGTTTCTTATCAAGGGAATGTACTACATAATGTGATCGACGACTTTGGCTTCACACCGATTGGAGCACCTGGTTCAGTTACGACGGCGACAACAACGCCTGTAACGCCGGAGGTACCTGCCGTTGCAGCGCCAGAGATCACGACGCAACCGGTAAGTCAGTCCGTAACATCGGGACATACAGCAACCCTAAGTGTTGAGGCAACAGGAGATGATCTAACCTACCAGTGGTATGGGGCTGTCTCTTATACACATCT
>PNEW01000035.1 GCA_002922725.1 Verrucomicrobia bacterium Opi.OSU.00C
TTCTAGATCAAACTTATCAAGGACACCATCAACAAGTAAGGCGACACGTGTTTCCAGAGGTTCAGAATTTATGATTACTTCTCGAAAAGGAGATGAGTCTTTTTGCAAAACTTTACCCTATTGGCAAAGATATTGTCATCCAAGTGACAAAGGGACAAATTGGCAGTAAAGGTCCACGGACGACGACAAATATTGCCCTTCCAGGTAGATACCTGGTTTTTATGCCATATGCTGGTCAATGTGGAATATCACGTAAAATTGAAAATCCAGCTGAAAGAAAACGGTTAAAAAAAATATTAGGTAATCTCACAATACCTGAGGGAATGGGCGTTATCGTCCGTACAGCGGGTGAAGGAAAGAAACTCCGATACTTCGTTCGTGATCTGCACATCCTTTTACAGACTTGGGATGAGATCCAGCATAATATTGATCGAGCTGATGAACCCACCTGTATATATAATGAACCTGATATCATTGAACGCACAGCGCGTGATTTTCTCACAGAGGACATTGATCGTGTTCTGGTCGATAATGAGGATAATTATCAGATCATGCTTAATACTATAGATAAAATTTCACCGCGATCTAAATCGAAGATTAGTTTATTCAGTGAGAACATTCCCATCTTTGAGTGATTCAATATTGAACGTCAGATTGAACAGACTTATCAACGAAAAGTTCCCCTGCCATCAGGAGGTGAAATCGTCATCGAAGAGACTGAAGCTCTCATTGCTATTGACGTAAACACTGGTAGTCACAAACAAAAACAGGGTGACAGCAAAGATTTTATTGTGCAAGCGAATCTTGAAGCAGCTAAGGAAATTTCACGCCAGATTCAACTAAGAAATATTGGTGGTCTAATAATTATCGACTTCATTGACATGAAACAACGTCGAGATCGAAATGCTGTTTTTAAGATGATGCGTGATGAAATGGCGAAAGACAGAGCAAAATGTCATATCCTACCCATCTCTCAACTTGGGATCATGCAAATGACACGCCAACGTCATAAAGAAAGTGTTTCATCAGGTCTTTATACTAGCTGTCTTTATTGCAATGGAAGAAGTATCGTTAAATCCCCTCGTACTATGAGTGTAGAAATTCAACGGCGACTCGTCAGCATCATTCGGAGACTGCGCTCTCACGAAAATGTAGGTAAAAAGGAGATTGTTTTACGTATTCTGTGTCATCCTTCCACACTAGAACGTTTACGCACAGAAGACGAAAGTCTTCTTATCGAACTTGAAGACCTTTACAGAGTAAAATTAATTTTTCGTGCGGACCCATCTTACCACGTAGAAAATTTCAAGATATTAGATTCAGAAGCTGAACAGGAGCTTAGGTAATATGAACCTATTATCTTAATTTGATCTGCTTTTGAATTTCAAACTCCGATGAATGTTTTAATTGCTTTTGACAAATTCAAAGATTCTCTGAATGCGAATGAAGCCTGTGAAATAGCAGCAACAGAAATTTCATTGCTGTATCCTGACTGGAATTTGGAAACTGCTCCACTTACCGATGGAGGTGACGGATTTTGCGAAATTCTTACCAAATCTCGACAAGGCCACTTATACAAGGAGAAAGTTCATGGGCCCCTGTTTGAATTGGTCGATGCGCATTTAGGCGTGGTTGAACTCGAACTTCTGGAACCAGAATTACGAGATTGGTTGATGGTTCCATCAAATGGTAAAATCTCTATTATTGAAATGGCGCAAGCAAGTGGCCTACACCACCTTAATCAGGATAAGCGTGATCTATGGCACACCTCAACTCTCGGGGTAGGTGAACTTATATCCAGAACAGTAGAACTTGAATCTAATGCACTATTGATAGGAGTAGGTGGAAGTGCGACCAACGATTTAGGCCTTGGAACACTCGAAGCACTCGGTTTACAATTCATGTCCTCTGAAAACAAACCCATTGTAAATCTAACTCCAGCAAGTTGGGGAATGGTAGATCACATGAAAGGGAAAATTCCATCGAATCTCCCTCTCATTCGTATTGCTTGTGATGTAAAAAACCCTTTACTAGGCCCCCAAGGGGCAGCAGCAATATATGGCCCACAAAAAGGTTTGGAAGCAAAAGACTGGATAAAAATCGAGGCCCAATCTGAACACATGGCAAAAATGCTCTGTAAATATACCGATACTAATGAAATGGTTATACATGAAGAAGGAAGTGGCGCGGCAGGAGGCATATCTTTTGGTTTACGTACAGCTTTTGGTGCGGAGTTAGTTGCAGGTTTTGATTTAGTTATCCGATGGTTACAGCTCGAAAAAAAACTGGAAGATGCTGATTTGATTATTACAGGAGAAGGACGTTTTGATCGCAGCTCACTACAAGGCAAAGGACCAGGCACCTTAATCACAAAAGCATTAAATGGTAAGAAAAGGATTCTTGTTTTTGCAGGGCTATTAAGTGATGATATCAATACCTACCTTCCGAAGTCATTCAGTAAAGAAAATCTGATTCAGATCACCCCTGACAATTGCACTTTAGAGCAAGCATTGTGCGATGGTCGTTACAACCTGGCTCGGGCTATCCGGGATACAGTAACTTAAAATTAAGCTGTCGTAAAATTGTGTTAATAAAGAAAGTTGAATTAAGTTTTCTTACTTTTAACGCTTTTAAATAAATATTTTGTATTCAACGGACTATTTTGAACAATTTATAAATACTCTAGAAAATCATCCAATTTATGATTCTATCATAGAGGATAGGGTTGATACTTAAAATTATTCACCAGCTGGATAGTTTAAATGGTTAGTATAATATATGTTTAATCATAGACAGCTTCTTCTCGTGACACGAGTATAGTTACCGAAAAATATCTTCAGACTAAATAAATTTATTAAAGGTTTAAAATACCTCGAATCTTATTGCAAGATAACCTATTATGGGATCTCTTGCACAAAGCAGTGACAAACTAATCCCATAACCCATCTGAATATTTTGTAAACTATGATCACTGAAGAAGCCAAATTAAAAGAGGCTCGATTTTCCCGAATACGCCGATTAAAACGTCTCTTGCGTCCACTGCCTCGTCGAGCAACATTGCATAAATATCCTATTCTCAACATGTTTACTGTAGCGGCTCGAAAGCGCGCTTATCTTTGGTCTTTTCGGTCCAGTGAAGTGGTACCTGCATTGTATGCTGGGAGCATTCTAACTTTTATGCCGCTTTATGGGATGCAGTTACCCCTCGCATTTTGTGCAGCAATTATTTTTCGAGTTAACCTTCCAGTCCTTGCAGGCCTGCAATTAATTTCGAATCCTATCACCATTCCCTTCATCTACTGGATGACCTATATGACAGGAGATTTCTTTCTCAGTATTTTTGGAGGGCTTAATCCTGTCATTAATATTTCATCTCAAATAGAACAAAGTGATCTTCTACTTAAAAGTATTCGTAATATGAGTGCGATGGTTGGTGGTG
This sequence comes from Verrucomicrobia bacterium Opi.OSU.00C, assembly GCA_002922725.1. Taxonomy (GTDB): domain Bacteria; phylum Verrucomicrobiota; class Verrucomicrobiia; order Opitutales; family PNEW01; genus PNEW01. The sequence goes on from PNEW01000035.1 coordinate 3,440, forward strand.
GCATGATCATTGGTTACTTTACTGGTTTTATATCTAGTATCGTGTACCGCGTCATGGTAAAGCGCGCGACTAAGACTTATGATAACTTGAAAGCGATCCAAAAGGAAAAAGAAAGTTCTACCGCTTCAGTTGACAAATCTTCATCACTACAGAACATCTGATAGTATGTATTTTGCCTACAGTAGGCGACCTGTCATTCATGGACTGATTCATTTAATCATAGTAGTCTTATTGTTAGGTATACTGGGGTACAATGAAGCATTGCCATCTTCAAGTAGCATAGTCGATAGTTCTATTTCTTCTAGGTTCAATTCAAAAAAAATCTACCTTGGTATAGATGTTTTGAGTCAAAACCAATTTCAACAGCTAGCAGGGAAACGTGTTGGATTACTTACTCACCCTGCTGGGATCAATCGTAACGGCGTGAGTACGATTGAAGTTTTGAGACTTAGCCCACGCGTCAACCTCGTTGCTCTTTTTGGACCTGAACATGGAATATATGGCAATGAAAAAGCTAGTGTCCCTATTGAAAATCGTATCGATGTCCGCACCGGACTACCTGTGTATTCACTTTATGGTAAATACCGTAAACCCACCCCGGTTATGCTTAAGGAGCTCGATGTATTTGTTATTGATCTACAGGATTTGGGTGTACGTTCTTATACTTTTATCAGCTGTATGCGTCTTGCCATAGAAGCTTGTTTTGAAAATAATGTAGAAGTTGTTGTTCTTGATCGTCCTAATCCGCTTGGTGGATTAAAAGTTGACGGCCCTCTGATGGAGAAACGTTGGATGAGTTATGTTGGTGCTTACCGAATACCTTATGTCCATGGGCTTACAATTGGAGAACTAGCAACGATGGCGACACAACTTAGTGGTTGGCTAAATATCGACAATATTACACGAGAAAAAGGCAGGTTAACAGTCATCCCTATGGAAGGATGGATACGTTCAATGCTTTGGACAGATACTTATCTACAATGGAGACCTACTTCCCCCGCGATCAAAGATATATCATCAGCACTTGGTTATGCAATGATTGGATTAGGTTGTGAATTGAATCAATTTTCACATGGCTATGGACCGCAATATTTATTTCGTGTTATTAGGTATCCAGGTAAAACCCCGGAGCAAATACAATCGGTCTTGACTTCAAAAAATATTCCTGGGCTCAGGTTTAAAATAATTAGTATACCGACAAGTAAAAAAGATAGTGGTAGGGCAGTATATACATTAGTGTCTGATTGGGAAGCTTTACGTCCCACAGAAATAAGTTTTTATATGATGCAAATTGCCTGTAGCTGGAGCCGCAAGAATCCTTTCATCAAAGCCAGTTCTGATAGTGCAAAACTCTTTAATAAACATGTGGGATCGACCGAGTGGTGGAATGCGATCTCAACAAAAGGTGCCAATGTAAATGTTAATGCATTCATTAACAAGTGGGAAAAACAAGCTAAAATTTTTCAAAATACAAGCCGTAATTTCTGGATCTATAAATGATCCTTTGAGTTTTTATATCTAAAGTAATTTATTCTAATCTCTACTACAGTCAGGCCACTGTTGCCAGGCTGGAGACCAGCAAGTGGTTCTGCCACTTACCGTTTCACGTTTCAATAATTTATTTGTTTTAGGACACCGCCCTTTATTACCCCAACGATGATTAAATAGCCACGAGTCTGGGGGATTACTCCAATCCTTACCTATGACATTAAGAGCATCACGGCAAACTTCCTTAATCGCATAAAAAAGATCCTTCAACTTATCCCCTTCTATCTGGGCCGCATGGCAATGTGGTTGAATGCGGGCACGCCATAGAATTTCATCCGCCATCCAATTTCCAAGACCTGGAAATCTTTCTTGAGCTAATAACACACCTTTAATTGTCGATCTTCGACGGCGAGTAAGATAGGCTTTTAAAGCTGCCCGATCGAAATTGTTTGAACTGAGCGCAGGAGGTATATTCCTCCACCACTCAGGGGCTTCTTTACCATGATGAAAACAAATGCGGCCGAACATACGGCTATCATTGAAAATCAATACATGCCGTGATTGTAAAAGAACAAAATGATCGTGTTTATCCTGTTTAAAGACCGACTGAGTATCCTTGCGATCTTTATCTATACAGGTACGACACAGTTTTCCACTCATGCCTAGATGTATACCCAACCAATTATTCCCACTAAAATGAAAAAGTAGATGTTTACCTTTCGCTGCAGAAGAACGTAATACCCTACCTTTTAAATGTTGCTTTAATATTAATGTATTACAATCACGAAAATTTCGGGCATGAGGGTTCAAGTAAACCTGTCTGACCTTTTTCTCTAGTCCTGGATTCCATACTTTCCGGTAATATTCGACTTCCGCGAGTTCTGGCATTAGTTTTTAATTTAAAGTTAAATTAACAATTTGACTACAATAAACTGTTACTAATATTTCTATATATCGTGTAAATTAACCTTTTAATAATTATCAATAATCAATAGGAATTATAATGACTAGACCTGTAACTTTATTCACTGGGCAATGGGCCGATTTGCCACTCACCGAGTTAGGGAATCTGGTAAAGGAATTAGGATTTGATGGCTTGGAGTTAGCCTGTTGGGGTGATCATCTCGATGTTTTTGAGGCAGCAAAAGACAATGCCTACTGTCAGGCTAAACTTAAATGGTTCAATGAAAACAAGCTTCAGCTACATTCTATTTCAAACCATCTGGCGGGACAACTTACTTGCGATCCCAATGATGATAGTCGATCAGATGCATTTGCCCCACCCGAATGTGCCGGTGATGCTGAAAAAAAACGTTCCTGGGCAATAGAGGCAATGAAAAACACTGCGCGGGCAGCGAAGAACTTGAACTTGAAAGTGGTTAATGGTTTCACTGGTTCGCCCATCTGGCATATGCTATATGCCTTTCCTCCTGTAAGTGACGAAATGATCGAAGATGGGTTTAACTATTTTGCCAAGATATGGAATCCTATTCTTGACATCTTTGATGAGTGTGATGTTCGCTTTGCCCTCGAAGTTCACCCAACTGAAATTGCTTTCGATATATACACTGCTGAACGTACGCTAGAGGCAATAGATCATCGTAAAGCATTTGGATTTAATTTTGACCCTAGTCATCTACACTGGCAATTTGTCGATCCAGTTGATTTTATTAACACTTTTTCTGATAGAATTTATCATGTCCATATGAAAGATGCGGTTCGTAATTTAAATGGCAAAACGGGTATTCTAGGATCTCATTTGAGCTTTGGTGACTACCGCCGAGGCTGGGATTTTCGTTCAGTTGGTCGCGGAGAGGTGGATTTTGAATCGATTATTCGTGCGCTTAACCGCATCAATTATCAAGGCCCCCTTTCGATCGAATGGGAAGATAGTGGTATGGATCGAATTCAAGGTGCAGCTGAATCATGTGCATTTACCAAAGAGATTGATTTTGAATCCAGCCAAGTCGCGTTTGATGATCCTTTCACCGAGAAAAATCGATAAATATTTAAAAATTACATTAATAGAATTAAATTATGAAGAGAAAACTTCGTATGGGCATGGTAGGTGGTGGGCGTAATGCATTTATTGGCGCTATACATCGTTCGGCAGCCCAACTTGATGGTAAAATTGAGCTCGTTGCAGGGTGTTTTTCGTCCACAGAGGAAAAATCCAAATTGTCTGGCAAGGATCTTTTTATAGATCCCAAACGAGTATATGGGAGTTATAATCAAATGGTTAAAGCGGAGACTGTGCTACCCCCTGACCAGCGAATCGATTTTGTTTCTATTGTTACCCCTAATTTTACCCATGTCCCTATTGCCACAGCTTTTTTAAAGGCAGGATTTAACATAATCTGTGATAAACCTCTAGGGATGAGTCTGACTGAAGCTATAAATTTTCGCAAACTCGTAAGAAAAAGTGGGAAGGTCTTTGGCTTCACCCATAACTATACTGGTTATCCTTTGGTCAAGGAAGCGCGTCTCTTAGTTAAAAAGGGGATTATTGGGAAATTAATTAAAGTCGTGTGTGAATACCCTCAAGGTTGGCTCATCAACCCAATCGAGAAAGATGGTCATAAACAAGCGAAATGGCGCTTAACCCCTAAAAAAGCGGGTATCTCTAGTTGTGTTGGAGATATTGGGACGCATGCTGATAATCTAGTTCGTTATATCACAAACTTAGACATTGATTCAGTTTGTGCAGAATTAACTTCTTTTATTGACGGACGCAAACTCGAAGACGATGCCAATATGTTAATTCGATTTAAAGGTGGGGCTAAAGGTATCATTTATGCATCACAGATTTCAACAGGAGAAGGTAATAGTCTTAAAATTCGTGTTTATGGGACCAAAGGGGCAATTGAATGGAAACAGGAATCACCCAATGATCTGTTGTTGAAATATCCAAATAAACCATATCAAGTACTAAAATCGGGATGGGATTATCTGTCTCAAACAGCAAAATCAAACACCCGTCTTCCTCCAGGTCACCCTGAAGGTTTTATTGAAGCCTTCGCCAATATATATCTGGAAGTTGCCAAAGCTATTAATGACGAGGTTTCAGGTAAACGCTTTAAAAAGGAGTATGATTTTCCTACTATTGAAGATGCTGTTTTAGGTATGGCGTTTATCGATACCTGTGTAAAGTCTTCCCAATCTAATCAGAAGTGGACTAAATTTCCTAAAGTGTAAAATAAATCAGTCTAATAGTTAATTTAATTTTTACTATCAAAAGCCCCTGACATTATGGGATACTATATAAACGGAGATATACAAAAGACTACTCACCGATAGGAATAACTGTAATTTTAAATAAGTAAAACACATCCTTATAATCGAAATTGGTGCGTATATTTTTATATGGATTATAAATCATATTTCGACTGGGTAGCTCAGAATGATGCCAAACCCCGTCGTTACCAAAGGACATTCCATCAGCAGATTCTTTCCCTCTTAAAATTTCATATAGCCAAAGAAAGTAAAGTGCTCGAATGGGGATGTGGAAGAGGAGATCTTCTTGCCGGATTAAAACCTTCCCGAGGTTTAGGGATTGATCTCAGTCCATTGATGTTGGCAGGAGCTCAATCCCGCCATAACGATAAGGTTTTAGAGTTTCGTAATGGCGATCTTCAATTTGATGAAGTTAGTGAAAAATTTGACGTTATAATTATGGATTATCTCGCTGGATATCTTAAGGATATACAGAAATGTTTGAAATCCTTGCACACTTCAAGTCATGCTCGCACTCGGTTATATATTACATCTTTAAATTATGCTTGGCGGCCTATCTTCGCTATGGCTCAACCTTTTGGTTTAGTAGTCAAACAACCACCAAGTAATTGGCTTTCCGCAAATGATTTGACAAATCTTCTCACCCTCGCTGGTTGGGAAGTTATTTACAAAAGCACAGAACAATTATTTCCCTTTCATTTACCACTTATTTCGACACTTTTTAATAGATTTTTAGTTCGCCTGCCTGTTTTTAAGCATTTTGGTGCAACTTTGCTATTAATCGCTCGTCCACGAATATCACCACTGATAAGGAGTGATATAAGTTGTTCGGTTATAGTTCCTGTATGCAATGAATCTGGGAATATACGTCCTGCTTTGGAGCGTATCCCAGTTCTTGGAAAACGAACAGAAATAATTTTTGTCGAAGGACACAGTAATGATGATACATGGAATGTAATTCAGAGTGAAACAAAAAGGTATCAGGGACCTCATAAAATTTCGTATTGCCAACAATCCGGTGAAGGGAAATGGGATGCCGTTCATGCCGGCTTCACTAAAGCAAAAGGAGATATACTTGTCATTCAAGATGGAGATCTAACTGCCCCGCCTGAAGATTTACCTAAATTTTACGATGCAATTGTGAATGGTCATGCTGAATTTGCAAATGGCAGCCGCCTTGTCTATCCAATGGAAGGTAAAGCAATGCAAACGCTTAACTTTTTTGGTAATAAATTTTTTGCCCTCGTCCTTTCTTACATTATAGGACAGCCAATAAAGGATAGTTTATGTGGCACAAAAATGATATTACGAAAAGATTACGAACGATTGTTAAACCGCATAAAAGTTTTTGGTGAATTCGATCCTTTTGGAGATTTTAATCTAATATTTGGCTCCGCTCTCCTAGATTTACGCATTCGCGATATACCCGTCAGGTACAGAGATCGCATTTATGGTAGCACAAATATACTCCGATTTCGTCACGGCGTTTTACTACTAAGAATGTGCTGGTTCGGTCTGCGCAATTTGAAGTTTCCCTCCTTCAAAATACCAAAAATTAAAGAGAAAAATTTTCCTTGATTAAAATCTTATTTCTTAGGGAATATTCGTGATAATTGGTGATTCAATAGGACAGTATTCTCAGCTCCACGAATCTCATTAAGGATAGTATTATTACCTGATGGATCTCTTCGTATTAATGCAATTTTGAGTATTGGATCCATTTCTTCTAGTGCTATAACTTCCATATCAATGAGATCCTTTTGGTTTGAATGACCTGATAAAAGTAACGCTCCGAGAGCCGCTGAAGCCACTGGTTGATTTACATCTTTCAATCTTCGCCATTGATGCACAGCTTCTTTTGTATATCCAGTTTTCCACAACGCGATACCTTCCATAAATTGTAAAATCGAGTCTTTTTTTGGATGGGTTTTTAACCGCTTGAGTTGATCACTCCAATTCTCTCTTGTTTTTGACTCAGTGTTTGTAATATATAAATTATAAAAGCTAAGAACAGCTATACGTATTGCATCCGGGCGATTAGGTGATAACTTAAGCGCGGTAATCGCCCATTGATGAGCTGAGTCATCTAATTCTAAGCGTGCCGAAGCATTAGCCATTAATAAGTAGTCCTGGATAAAAGTAGACTTGTCCCGTACTTTAAATAAATTAGAAAATGATACAATACTAGTAATAATGATAATCAAAATAAAGCTAGTTTTAAATATGCCATTCATTTGCCTCCAATGTTGCGAAAGTGAGGACCATCCTGCTGATCCAAGACATAATAAAGCCATAAGTGGTAGTCGAAATCGTGAACTAATATAAAATAATAATATACCTGCGGCATATACCACAAACAGTATTAACAAAAGACGATATTCAGATGGATGATCTCGAAATCCAAGCATACATCCGCCAATATAAAAGATCAATAACAACCCCCATCCTATTGGGTTCCATCGTAGAAATGGAGATAATTGTTTATGAAAGGAATAGGTCTTATTATTATACTGTTCATAGTTATTAAATAAATAGTAGACTTTGCGCATCATAAGAGCTAACCAATAAGCAGGTTCCTCTACAATGGACATGAACAATTTACTACGCCAATAAGCGTTCATTAAATCGATATCGACCGGAGGCTGTGTATCTGTCTCCTTTAAATAAAGATCGATTGATTCTACTCGTGCAGGGTTCATGTGGGTATATGATTTTTCAATAAATATTTTTTGTTTGAAAAATTTTCCATTAGCATCTGGCTTGTTAGCCGCCCACAAATTATATGCCCCCTGCCAGGGTATTATTCTAAATGTATTGGAATGGAAATATTGAACTAACCCACCTAAACACAGGACAGTACCACCGACAAATAATATTATAATCGATGCCCTCACACTCGATTTCCAATTTAAAAGTGTAAAACTGAGAATGAGAGGGGATGCTACATAAATGATGATGAAATGAGGCCTAACCAATGTCGCAAACCCCCAAAATAGCCCTGTCTGAATACATCCAATATAAACACTTTTAAAATCTGTATCCATCGGAATTTTTAAAAGAGGTAACAACCCATATAGACCAATTAAAAATAAAAATATCCCTAATGTTACATCTAGAGGATCTACGGCGAAAAAAATAAGCACGGGATTCAATCCAAAAAGCACGGCCGCCATCAATGCACTTTTTCGATTATTAAATAAATTTGACGATAGATAAAAAATAATTGCCGTTGAACATGAATGTATAACTAAACCCAACAGCTGAGTTGCGAGAAGAGTTTCGTCAGATGTTAAGCCAAAAATAAAAAATACTGATAATACGCAAGGATAGAGAACCGCACGGTAAAAAGGTTCAGTTGGTAGTGTAGCATTCGCGATGGCTTCAGCCACAATCATATTCTCAGCCCCATCCAGCACTGGGATTTGCCCAAGTGGGGTACCAAAATACCAGGATAGATATAGAAATCCGTATACTAAAGTGGATAACAATAACCACCAAATTATCCGGTCAAGAAATAACATAACTATTTCTATTCCAGTAGAAAAAAAGACGTGACATAGCTAATAATCAAGTCGGTTGGCAAATAACCTAAAATATCAATTCTAATGAATAGAAAATAGCGTTGTCCTGACAAGCTTACAACGTTAAATACTTTTACTATATTGAAAGCCTCATCAAAGCCGAAACATACATTATCACTATTGGGAATAAGTTTTGTTATAGTTATAATTATAAGTGCATGTACTTGGTTATGCTGGGAATTTTTATCACCTTTTATATTTAAGAGTGAAAATTGGTTCTGGCCTAAAATACAAAATATTCCAGCTGTAATGTTCTTTGGTCTTATGGCATTCCTTCCTATTTTCCCCATACCACTTAGTCCTTTTTATCTAATTATCGGAACTATTTATGGAGTTGGATTTAGCCTCATTGCCACTGCCGTGGTAATTTTCATTAACCTTTCTCTAGCACATTATCTTGCAACTGGTTTTCTGCGACCAGTTATAGATAATATTATTTCTAAATATTCTTTCACTATTCCTAAAGTATACCCCACTGAGTACATCAAACTATCGATTGCATTACGCATCGCCCCTGGCATTCCATATTTCTTAAAAAATTACCTTAATAGCCTCGCGGGGGTGCCTTTAAAATCCTATCTCCTAATATCTTGGCCTCTGGAAATGCTATGGGCATTAGCATTTATTCTTCTAGGTGAATCAATATTTGAAGGAAATTTTGGCCTTACTATCTACAGTATTTGCCTCGTTATCACTCTTATCCTCATCATAAAATTGATTCGCGAACATTATGCCAAAATTTATTGAAGAAAATCTAATACCTCCAGATAGTCAGATTCTAACAGTATCACAGTTTACTGCTCAAATTAAAGAAGTTCTTGAATCCCAACTATCTGATTGCTGGATACGTGGAGAAATATCCAATTTCCGTCGCCAGTCCAGTGGGCATTGTTACTTTTCATTAAAAGACAGCAACGGTGTTTTAGCAGCAGTTATTTTTCGAAGAGATACTTTGGGATTAAATGTAGAGTTGCGTGATGGATTAGAAATTATCGCCTATGGCCGGGTGAATGTTTATAAACCACGAGGGATATATCAATTCATCATTCGCCATCTTATTGAAGATGGCGCGGGCAGGTTACAAATTGAATTTGAACGACTTAAAAACTTACTTTATAAAGAAGGGCTTTTCGATCTTGAAAGAAAACAGCCTTTGCCATTAACCCCTCGTACAATTGGTTTTATAACATCACCTACAGGGGCAGCCATACACGATTTTATAAGTATTATGCAACGCCAGAAATGGGGTGGTCGAATCGTTGTTTTCCCAGCTAAAGTGCAAGGCAAAGGAGCCGTTAAAGATATCATTTCAATGTTAGATGCTGTATCAAAAATGCCAGAAATTGAATTGCTCGTAGTAGGTAGAGGTGGTGGTAGCTTAGAGAATCTCTGGCCCTTTAATGAAGAGGAAGTTATCCGTGCAATGGCAGACTGTAATATTCCTATTATATCTGCTGTTGGTCATGAAATTGATTATACCCTCAGTGATTTTGTCGCTGATCACCGTGCGGAAACACCATCAGCAGCAGCCGAACTTATTATCTCTCGGTTTCAGGATTATAAAGTAAGACTTTCCCAAGCTGTAGATTCCCTCGATAATATTTCAATTAACCGTATTGATCGCCTGAATGCTTATTTGGAACTGCAAAAAAGCCGCCTTGAAGGAGTCTCCCCGAAACAACTCATAGAGCAATTTTACCTCCGCCTAGATGATATCTTAAATAGACAACAAGCTTTTATTAAAGCGTATATCATTGATGGAAAGAATCGTATCGATAAACTTATCACACGTCTCTACGCCATTTCACCTGAAAATCGTCTTCAATTGGCAAAACTGCAATATAATTCGGTTCAACAGCGCTATTACCGTAATGTTCATATTATTATGGATAAACTGTGCGAAAAATTAAACCAGCTATCAAAACGTATGATAGATTTCAGCCCTGAACAAACGCTTAAACGAGGTTTTGTTCTTGTTAGAAATGCAAAAGGTGAAATCGTCAGCAGTAAAGATGGAATCACAAAAGGAAATAAGTTAAAAACCCATTTTCATGACGGTGATGTCGACGTTACCGTTGATTGACCATACCCTATTGCGCCAATGACATAAAATTTATGGCATCGAGTTTTTTGTGTAACTCTTTAACTTTATCTTTTGGCACCTGTATACCTGGAGGAGCAGGAATTCCACAATCGATACCCAGTAAGCGTAATGCTTCTTTAAGGGCACCAGGATAACCATATAACTTGAGCAAATTTATAACTTCATTAATTTTCAGTTGGAGGGCAATTCCTTTATCATAATTCCCAGATGCACAATACTCATGGATCTTTCGATATGCTCCAGCTAAAACATTAACTGAAGATCCCACGTTACCAGAAACACCCATCATCAAACAGAAAACACAATGTTCATCCATACCAGAAAAAACAGTCCATTCACTTCCACCGATTTCTATTATCCGTTTTAATTCATCCATGTCTGGACCAGTATATTTAGTGCCAACAACATTTGGAATTTGCTTAAGCTCATGCAATAATTTTTCACTAGCTCCATAAAGATAAGGTAAAAGAGGTAAGCCTTTGATAGTATTAGCAATAGCTTCAAAATAGGGATAAATACTGTCTCCATTATACTGAGGCGGAATAATACTACTAATTCCACTTGCTCCATTTTCACATGCATGTTGTGATAAATCTAAGGCATCGTATGACACCATACTCCCCGTGTGAACAATAACAGGCACTCGATCTTGAATGTGATGCGTTACAGTTTCCAATACTCGTTTACGTTCCGGAACTGATAAAAATATTCCCTGTCCTGTTGCCCCGCAAAGATAAAAACCCCCTATTTTTTTGTCTAGAAGGTAATCTACTAAATCTTTTAATACCGAAGTATTAACTTTGCCATTTGAATCTAGAGGAGTAACTAATGCTGGCCAGGTACCATTAAATTGATGGCTCATCAATAACACCTATTTTATCAACGTTATTCGACTCATTTAAAATTTTAAAAAAAGATATACTGTCGTACAACATCAAAACTCAAATTTTTCACCAAGTGCGTTTTTTATGACGGTTTGCCCTTAAACGTTTGCGACGTTTATGTTGGGATATTTTACGACGACGTTTTTTTCTGAGATTCCCCATAATGTTATAATGTCATAAGGATAAACGAGAGGGATCTACTAAAGGTATTTTGAACATTCAGATTTATGTCGACTTGATTTATTACGATGAATAATACCCCTCTTCACTGCTTTATCCAATGCAGACATGTAATTTTTAACAGCCTCCACAATTTCGGTTTTATTTTTATTTCCAATCAATTCATTCAAATTTTGTCGTAAGGTTTTAAGCTGAGTCTTTATACTGCGATTTCGCGCCGTTCTTGTTATAATCCGACGGGTATCTTTTATCGAAGACTTTAGAATAGCCATAGTATTTATAAATTTGAAAGGTGGAATGTGCTTATCAACCACCATTCTGTCAATAAAGAAAATTATCCACAGATAACAGGATTTGCGAGAAACAAGATCACATACCTGTAAAAAGACAATACTCTTTAAGCAAGGCTCAAGATTTTCTAATTCGAAAGTCGGTTTTCAGGGGAGATTAAGCCGGATTTTGTCTCATCCTAAAAAGGACAAGTGCATTCATTTATCTATCAGACCGCGAAATCGCGATCCGATCTCCTTGTAAAAGGAGTGCGACTCACCCGGGACCTAAGGGCGGGCCACCCTGATCCCCTATTTTGTCTTGCACCGGACTGGGTTTATCATGCCCCATTGGTTACCCTCAGGGCGGTGAGCTCTTACCTCACCTTTTCACCCTTACCTTGCAGCTTTTACCCTACAAGGCGGTCTATTTTCTGTGACACTATCCGTCATTCTCAGCTTAAACTAAAAATGCCCTCACTTTCGTGAGGAATCCTGCCCTGTGATGTCCGGACTTTCCTCTCCAATTGCAAGAATCAGAGCGAATGCATTCTCCCCGAAAACCGAAAAAAAAAAACATAAGTTTTTTTTTGGGAAGGATCAAGGGACTTTTTTATTAATTTTCGATAAAATTGACTTTAAAGTTGGTAAACTATACGATTGCAATTACTACATCGCACTAATTCTCCCGCTTTATGTGCAGCGTTTTCCACATCTTTGGAAACACGAATATAACAACCAGTACATTTGCTTCCTTCCAATGGAACGATATAGGGACTGCGATTAATACTGGCCTTTAAAATTTCGAATATTCCCAAGGTTTTAGAATCGAGCTTTTCTGTGGCATTTTCACTGGCCTGCCTCGCTTTAACCAAATCTGTTTCCACCACCTGTTCTTTATCAAGTAAGGTGGCTATATGCCCTTCTAACTCTTTAATATTATTATTGTATTCCAACTCTTCTGTTATGGCCTTCTCTTTTTGGTCGTCGATCTCTATGAGCACAGTAATTTCCTCATCTTCAAGTTCAGATTTACTTACGTTAAGAGTTGAAATTTCATGCTCTAAAGCCTTGTACTCTTCGTTTTTTTTAACTTCTAGTTGTTGAGTTTTATATTTGCCAAGCTGTTCTTCCACGGCACCAAGACGAGTATCCAAATCATTTCTTTTGATCTCTAAATTGACCAATTCTTGCTTAAGTTGCTCGATTTTAACATTTTCATCTTTTATTTTATTTTCAAAATTTAGGATCTCAAGTGGAATTTTTTTTAACTGCTGCTCAAATAGATCACAATTTACATTACATTCCTGGAGAACAAGCAGTTTTTGGATTAACAAATCTGGCATATCTCTACTCCTGTCTCTTATACACATCT
>PNEW01000036.1 GCA_002922725.1 Verrucomicrobia bacterium Opi.OSU.00C
GGTAATTGAAAGTCCTAAAGCGATAATGCTTGTCCGCAGAAATATTGCAATGAGCAAAGCTTCTATTCGAATGTTTGGCTCTAATTATGAAATAATGGGGACGGATTGGACTTGGGAAGGGTCTAAGCGTACCCTTAATGTTAAAAAGAATGTGCGTGTTAATTTTCAGGATACGCTAACAGATATATTAAAATGAATAAATTATTTCTCTTTTTGTACATTATACTACATGTCTCATTAAATGTATGTATCGCCGATGACGAAGAGGTAATAGCGAATCAATTGGTACCACTTACTGTCGTTAGAAGTGAATCACTCGAAATGACGAGTAATTCACAGCATAACTATTTTTATTTTACTGATAATGTAACTATTAACGGTAATAATCTACTTGTTAAATGTGATAATCTTGAAGTAACAGCTAGTCGATCGGGAGAAGCTGACGCTACGATAGGTCGAATTGGAGTTATTAAAAAAATTATTGCTATCGGTTCGGTTGAAATTTTACAAGCAGGTCGGGCAGCTCTCGCTGGCCGAGCTGAACTACTTCCTGCGGAAGATAAAATCATACTTACTGATTCACCTAAAATTCTGGATCGAAAAGCTGTAGTCAGTGGATGGCGTATTACATTGATTAAAGGAAAACGTACAGCCATTGTTGAAAACAATCCAGATGACAATGAGGGACATAGACCAACAGTTGTTCTCGATGCCTTACCCGACTTTGGATTTGATAATAATGTTAATAGTGATTCTGAGGAAAAGGAAACTGAATAATTTGTAGATCGTGACCAGATGAACATATTAAAATGAGTAATACACGTGCTTATATCCAGATAAATGGGCTTGTTAAAACCTACGGTAACCGACAGGTGGTAGATGGGGTTGATCTGTCCGTTCGTGCAGGAGAGATTGTCGGTCTTTTGGGGCCTAATGGTGCAGGAAAGACTACGACATTTTATATTATTGTCGGTCTTGTTTCTTCATCGCGCGGTTCTGTTTATTTTGAGAATCTTAATATTACCCGAATACCTATGTACAAACGGGCTCGTCTAGGGATTGGTTACCTTCCTCAGGAACCTTCTGTTTTTCGTAAGCTTACTGTGGAAGAAAATATAAAAGCTGTTGTAGAGACTTTACCGATGAATAGGTCTGAACGAAAAGAGTGTACTGTGCGTCATCTCAACGAGCTTGGACTGGCTCATTTGGCTGCGCAGAAAGCGTTTACTTTAAGCGGAGGTGAACGCCGTCGTCTTGAAATATCTCGAGCGTTGGTAACGACGCCTAAATTTTTACTTATGGATGAACCATTCAGTGGGGTCGATCCTATAAGTGTCAGTGATGTGCAAGGAATAATTATGGATCTCAAGAAAAAAGGCATAGGTGTCTTGATTACAGATCATAATGTTCGTGAAACATTGCGTGTAGTTGATCGCGCTTACCTTCTCCATGAAGGCAAGGTATTATGTGAAGGAAGTAGTAACTTTCTTATTAATGATCCACAGAGTCGTCACTTTTATCTTGGAGAAAACTTTAATCTTTAAGTGAAATCATGTCATTGGATTCACAAAGTAAAATTGTTGAAAGTATAGCGGTTGAGGAATTCTTTAATTCTTATTCTAAGTTATTAAAAATGGTTCTCGTTGCGGGTAAGGGCGGTCTTAAAAAACTTATTCGTGATAAAAATATTAATCGCCCATCTATTGCCCTGACTGGATATTTGAAGTATCTTGGTTATAAGCGTATTCAACTTTTTGGTGCTGGAGAAATGGGGTTTTTGCGTGAACTTAATGAAGCAAAACAATATGAAGTTCTTGCCGGGATGGCGCGCAAGCATATCGTTTGTATCCTTATATCACGTAATATGCTGCCTACCAAAGCATTGTTAAAAGTTTCCGATGAATATAATATCCCTCTTATTCGCACTCAACTTAATTCGCGTGACTTTATTGCAAAGAGTACCTTGCTTCTTGAAAATATTTTTGCACCTCAATTAGCAATACATGGCACGATGATGGACATTAGGGGGATGGGCACGCTTCTTCGGGGTGAAAGTGGAATGGGAAAGAGTGAGTGCGCTCTTGCCCTCATTGAGAGAGGTTACAGTCTTGTTGCTGATGATCTTGTCTATGTAAGGTTAATCAATGAACGTGAGTTGATGGCAAAGAGTTCTGAATTAAATCGGGGATATATGGAATGCCGGGGGCTAGGTATTATTAATATCGCCGAACTTTTTGGTATACGTTCAGTACGTCTTGAAAAACATATTGATCTTGTTGTCACTTTCAATGAGTTTTCAAAAGGAATGGAGGAAGATCGTACTGGCTTAGAGGAGAATAGTCATGAGATTCTTGGATTGGATATACCACATATTGAACTCCCAGTCCGACCGGGAAGAGATCTCGCTCGACTTGTCGAGGTTGCGGCCATGACCCAGGCTCTTAAGTTGTTGGGGCACGATTCAGCACGAGAGTTTAATGACCGTTTGATTAAATATATGAATGATCATTAATTGAAAGTTTTAAAAAATTGCTGAACAGCGTTTAGAATTTCAATCTTACCACCCATTTTGAAGTGAACAACTAATTATCGACCTGGAAACCGCATGTTTATCATGGTTCTTTAATAAATGATGGTTACCTTATAGATGAAATTATTAAAAATATAAAGTTATCATCAATTCTTATGTGAATAAGTTGTTAGAAACTTGAACTTGAAAAGATTCTTCCAATACAAAATTCTAATTTATTCAAAAGAGATAGAATTACAGTTATTAATTTATGAACCAACAATCAATTTTCTTAATTTAATGTTGTTAAAGTTAATATAAAAATATAAATAGTTGGTTAATAGTGTGATACATTATATTAAAGATGACTAAAATGAGCTTTATACTCTCACGAACAAGGCTTAAATTGTTCCTATCGGAACCATTTTATCCTCATAATTTATTCTTTAACAACAGGGTTGATGGAATATTTTCCATCTGTGAATAAAAACTATTCCGTTTCAATAAAATGTCGCAACATTCTGAAATGCAAGACCTTTGGACTACTTTAAAGGGTGATTTTAAAACGCTATTTCCCAGTGATATATACGAAACATGGTTTGAGCCAATTCGTGGCGTGGAAGAAAATGATAAGTCGTTAACTTTATCGGCCCCCAATGAATTTGCCAAAATATGGATACAGGATAACTACCTAGATCTAATAATCCAAAAAGCTCATTTGAAGCTTGGTAAGTCGTTAGATATTATTGTTAAAGTTTCCAATGATGAAGGTGGAGAACTAGACAATCAAGCAACAAAGCTGAAAGATAACCAAAATGAGCGAATAGCTCGCATAAAGAGTAAAGATAATAAGCACCATTTGGGAAATAGGCTATCAGAAAGAAACCTATCTCTTAATCCTGCGAACACATTTGATAATTTTATTGTAGGTACTAGTAATCAACTTGCTCACGCTGCCAGCGTAGCTGTAGCAGAAGCCCCTGCGAGAGCATATAACCCACTATTCTTATATGGAGACAGTGGGCTGGGTAAAACCCACCTAATGCATGCTATTGCACACACAATCGTAAAAGAAAAGACTTACCCTAAAGTTATTTATGTGTCCTGTGAAAAATTTACGAATGAATATATTCGTGCACTTCAAGAAAATAAGTTGGTAAATTTCCGTAAAGATTTTCGTAATATTGATGTCCTGCTGATTGACGACATTCAATTTCTTGCTGGCAAAGAGGGTATTCAAGAGGAATTTTTTCATACTTTTAACGATCTTTTTGAGTCTCAGCGTCAAATTTGTCTCTCTAGCGATCGACCTGCTAGTGAGATATCAAAATTGGAAAGTCGTCTTCTTTCCCGATTTCAATGGGGGATGGTAACAGATATTCAGGCTCCTGACCTCGAAACTCGTGTCGCTATCCTTTCAAAAAAAGCAGCCTCTAGGGGCTACAATATACCTGTAGATATAATTCAATTTCTTGCAGAAAGGATTACACGTAATGTCCGACGCCTAGAAGGAGCATTAACTAGAGTCGCTTGCGCATCAGTCCTTCAAAATCCACTTGATATTCCTAATGTTGAGCAACTTTTACAAGATATTCTTCAAGAGGAAGCTTTAAATCAGATCACTATTGAAATGATTCAGAAGAAAGTAGTGGAATATTATCAGCTTAGACTAAGCGATATGGTCAGTAAGCGCCGCCCTAATAATATCGCCTTTCCTCGCCAGATAGCCATGTATATTAGCCGACTCCATACAAATCACTCCTTACAAGATATTGGTGAAGCCTTCGGCGGTCGTGATCATGGGACTGTCATACATGCCTGTAAAACAGTGGAGAATATCATGGATCAGGATGAAGCAGTGGCTAGGAGCGTAGAATACTTGACAAAACAGCTTACTAATCAGAATCCTCAATAAATGGAACTGAATAATGATCAGCAAAAAGCGCTGGAAATATGGATCAATGACGGTTTGTCATTATCTGAAATCCAAGCTAGCTTGAACGGAAAATTCAGTCTTTCACTGACGTATATGGAAGTCCGCTTTCTTGTTGATGATTTGAATCTTACATTACAAGACAAACCTGAATTAATTACTGATGTCCCAAATGAAAGTTTAGAAAAAACAGATCAAGGAGTTCCAGTTGATAGTGGTGACATAGTTGAAGATATGGTTGGAAGTAGTGATGAATTTAGTTCTTCGGTCAAGGTAGAGGTTGATCGTTTAATGAAACCAGGTGCGATTGTAAGTGGTACGGTTAAATTTAGTGATGGCGTCAACTCTAATTGGTCTGTCGATCAATTAGGACGCCTTGCTCTAAATCCTTCACAGGAAGGTTATCAACCAAGTGCGGAAGATCTGCAGATATTTCAGAAAGAACTTCAATCGGCATTACAGAAACACGGTATGTGACATTTTTTTAGTTTTTCAATAACTCGTGGAATTCTTTTTCATCAATTATCTTTGTCCCCAATTTATGGGCGTGTGTTAACTTTGATCCAGCTGATTCACCAACGAGAATAAAATCTGTGTTTTTGCTTATGCTCGTTTTTACACGACCCCCAGCATTTTCAATCAGTTGTATTGCGGCTTCGCGAGTAAGGGATATTAAAGTTCCGGTTAAGACAAATGATTTTCCTTTGAGATCATAGGAGGTGTCTTGAGTAGATGTCGCATTACCAAAATTCATCCCATATGTAATTAGACGTGCTATAATTTTTTTATTGGAATATTGGGAAAAAAAATTGTTTACACTTTTTGCCATTATTTCACCAATACCATCAAGTTCCATAAGGTCATCCTCATTAGCATCAATGAGTGTTTGGAGCGTTTGAAGGGATCGTGCTAAGTCTTTAGATGCCGTTAATCCTATGTGGTGGATTCCAAGTCCATGAATAAAACGCCAAAGTTCGCATTTTTTGCTAGATTCTATGGCTTGTATTAGGTTTTCAGATGATTTTTGCGCAAAATTATTAAGAGATAATAGATCATTGATGTTCAATTTATAAAGATCCGCGAAATTATTAATCAGATTTTTACTTACAAGTTGATCCACTACTGCTTCACCAAGTCCTTCAATATTCATACACTGTCGGGAGGTATAATGCTCAATACGGCTACGAATTTGAGGTGGACAACTTAGGTTTGGACAACGGCGAGCAGCTTCTCCAGATAAACGTATGGTTTGGGTACCACAAGATGGACATTTGTGGGGGAAAATATATGGAGGGGTTTCATTTTTTCTTTTCTCAGTGAGTACTCGAACTATCGCCGGAATGATATCACCTGCCTTTTCTATTATTACACTGTCACCTTCACGGATATCCTTACGTTTGATTTCATCTTCGTTATGAAGAGTAGCATGAGAAATTGTGCTCCCAGCGAGAAATACTGAGTCTAATTCAGCAACTGGTGTAAGGGTCCCAGTTCTTCCTATTTGCATGTTTATCTTTTGAATTTTTGTTTCAGCTTGTTCTGCGGCAAATTTATAGGCAATAGCCCAGCGTGGTGATTTTGATGTGGCACCTGATTCACGCTGTTGGTCTATTGCATCTAGCTTAACAACCGCACCATCGGTTGAATAGGCAAAAGTGTCGCGTAAATTTTCAAGTTTCTTAATTATATAGCAGGCTTCTATGATGCTATTTGCCATCCAATATTTTTCGACTGTTGGCATGTTCCAGCCTTTTAATGCCTCGTAAAATTCGTGTTGATAGGTGAACAAAGCTGAAGAGCAATAGCCCAATCCGTAAAGAACAATATCCAGTTTTCTGTTATCCGAGATATTAAGGTCAATTTGTTTTATTGTTCCAGCAGCTAAATTTCGAGGATTTGCATAAAGATCAAGAGATGTTTTTTTACGTTCCTTATTGATACGGTTAAATTCAGAATGCGTCATGTAAATTTCTCCACGAATCTCAATTACCTCTGGGCATGATTCATCATTTATATGAGTTGGTAGGTAATCAATACCTTTAAGATTTTTTGTAACTACGTCACCTTTAATACCGTCACCTCGTGTTACCGCCCTGACAAGATCCCCTTTTTCATAAGTAAGACTTATTGCGACACCATCAATTTTTGGTTCAATTACATAAATCAGTTCATTAACCCCTAATAGCTTTTGTAAGCGTTTTTCAAATCCATTAAGATCTTCTTCATTATAAGTATTATCAAGACTCATCATGGGTCGACGATGAAGGTATGTGTCAAACCCTTCATTCCGGTCGTCACCTATCTGATTAGTTGGAGAACCTTTATCCAAAAATTCCGGATATTGACTCTCTAAATCAACTAATTCTCTTTTTATACGGTCATACTCGTGGTCAGTGATTTCAGGTCTCGCAATTTTATGATAAAGTGTATCATGTCGTGCTATTTCCTTGCGCTGTTTAGCAATAAGCTTTTCTACATCTATATGCTTCATCCTCTTAAATAATAACTATAATTCCGGTATGAGTTTTGAGTAATATCATTTTATCTTGAGGTGTTATTTTTCCAGTTAACATTAATATTCTTATCAAACAAATGGGGGTCATGATACAAATTTTGATAAGCAATTACTACCACTCTTGAATTGAAGATATAAGCTATCCAGTCAGTCACCCAATAATAGCGATAAGGATTTAGTTTCTGATACAATTCATCCAGTAATTTGAAAAGGGATGTAATGATCATCGCAATTTAATTTAGTGTTTTTTAAGGCCCTTATTTTATTATAAATACTTATAATTAGAGTAGCAAGGAAACCAAATATAAACATTTAGTATCTGGTTTGTTTTTACTAACCGTAAGAAGTTTGAGATGGCTTCTTCTAAGGAGAGACAATAATAAACGCAAAGGCTATAGGGCATAATATACTATAAAATGTTAAATTAAGAATGGTATAATTCCAATCGAAAGTAAGGTAAACGTATAATTAATTGTATTATTCTAAGTGATTTTTCAACCGCTCACAAGCAATCTTGAGGTTGTCTAAACTTGTTGCATAGGAAAGGCGTAGATAACCTTCCCCTTCCTTTCCAAATGAACTACCTCCAAGAACGGCAACGCCAGCATTTTCTAGGATATCACTGGCAAGTTGACTAGAACTTTTTTTCGTCTCTTTAATATTAGGAAAGACGTAAAAAGCGCCACTCGGCTTCAGGCAATGAATCCCGTTGATTTCATTTAATGTATCGACTAAGTAATCCCGACGAACCCGAAATTCAGATACCATTGATTGGACACAATTCTGTGAATTTTGAAGAGCGGCTAGTGCACCATATTGATTAAATGTACAAGCACACGAAGCAATATTAACATTATAAAGCTCAAAGGGCTCCATTAAAAAAGAAGGTACTATAGCGTATCCTAGTCGCCAACCAGTCATAGAATAGCTTTTAGAAAAACCGTCGAGAATAACAGTACGTTCCTTCATTTCGGGGAGGGAAGCAATACTGACGAAACTATTTTCGTAGATAAAATCTTTATATATTTCATCAGAAAGGACAAAAAAGTCGTGACGGTGGGCTTCCTCGGCAATTACTTCAAGATCATTTGGTTTGATTATACCACCAGTAGGGTTGTGTGGAGAGTTAATAATGACGAGGCGAGTGCGTTCAGAAACGCGTGATCTAAATTCATCCTTGTTAAATGAAAAAGCTTTTTCTTCATTTAAGGGTAAGGGGATGGGAGTAGCACCACTGTGTGCGATGAGTGATGCATACATGGGAAATCCAGGATCTGGAAAAATAACTTCGTCACCTTTTCCCGCAAGACTTTGGATAGTATAAAATATGATTGGTTTTCCCCCTGGTGAAACGACAACATTATTTATGTCAAAAGTTATACCTCTTCGTGTACCACTTTCTGAGGCAATAGCCTCTCTTAATTTAGGTAATCCCGATGCTGGTCCATAGCCAGTTTTTCCTTCACGGATAGCTTTGATTGCAGCATCACTTATATGTTTAGGTGTATGGAAATCGGGCTGTCCTATTTCCAAATGTATTATTTCTTTCCCTTGTCTTTCCAGTTGCTGAGCATGAGCTAATACTTTGAAGGCAGACTCTGTTTGTAGGCTTTGTGCGCATTTCTTAATCTTCATGGGGGTAAAATAACTTCTTGCTAAATTAGAGCAAGTAACTTGATTTTAAAATAAATAAAGATAAATATACATCAGCCAGGTAGGTGCAAAGAAAGGCTGATTTTTATTTTGGGACTTGTTAGATCTTTTTAAGCTTGAAAGTTAACTTACCAGTCGTGTCCACTAAATAAGTAATAATGGACTACATTTCAAAAGATTACAATCAAGTTGGTCGGGCCGGAGAGATTCGAACTCTCGACCCCTTGCACCCCATGCAAGTGCGCTACCAGACTGCGCTACGGCCCGACTTTAAAAATGAAATGTGCACTAATGGTTCAGACGACGTCAAGTTAAAGATGTATTGTTAGTTAATTCCTTAAAGAGATAGTTTTTTTCGCGCTACCCTCATCATTGCCTGAGTAGGGACAGCTGTTTCGCTCCAGATTTCCAGCGAGCGAGCGCCTTGCCAAACAAGCATAGTGAGGCCGTGGGCGCATTTCATCCCCCGACTTGATGCATTTTGTAAAAGAGCAGTTTCAGTGGGTTTATATATCAAATCGTAAATTATTAAGGAATGGTCAAATCGAGTTAAGTCAATCGGTGGTGGATCTCCTTTATGTAATCCGAGTGAAGTAGCATTAATAAGTAGTCCGGTTTTAGGCAAGTTAGAGGGGGGAGAGCTAAGATTGAAACTCTTGACTTTACTAAACAAACGATGATTACACAAACTATCAAGGAGTGTTACAAGACGATTTTCACTGCGATTGCCAATCCATAATTCCTTACATTCTCCTTCAAGACATTGAATAGCAGCTGATCTACTCGCACCTCCGGCACCCAGTAGTATAATTATTGAATCTTTAAATTTAGTGTCTAGGTCACAATGTATTGCTTTTTCGAGACCATAACCGTCTGTATTGTAACCTTGGTAGCCATCATCCTGCCAATGAAGAGTATTCACAGCACCGATTTTTTGAGCTGTAGGATCAATTTTTGTAATAAGAGGTACAGCTTCGACTTTGTGAGGGATAGTGAGGTTAAGCCCAATAAAATTATTTTTATAGAATAAAGGGAGAGCAGAGGATAAGTCCTCTGGCAAAATATCAAATTTAAAATAACGCCAATGGGAAAACTGGGGATCATCATTGCTCATTAATGAAAGAGCAGTATTATGCATCGATGGACTGACAGAGTGGGTTATGGGGTGCCCAATAACAGCCAAAGATACACCTTCATATTTCCAGTCCTTAAGGTCGATTAGACGGTAGATACTATCAGTGTCGGGGACGTTCGTAAGTGGCATCAATCAAGATTTTGTGTGTCGTCGATAAATTGTCTCGAACTCTAGAACAAAATTGGCGAATAACCTAGCTCGCTCTGAGTCGTTAATTAAACTATATTGACGGCTCAAATTAGCACAACTTCGGCACAGAATTTGACCAACCGAAATTGGTGAAAAATAGCTAGGTATAGGTCTACAATTTTCATTATATAGAAAATTATTGAGGTCGTCTTCCATCTTGAATCTTCCTCGTTCATAGGGGTCTATATAAAAAGGGGTATCTTCAAGAAAACATCCGACTAAAAACCGGATAGGCATTCCTATCGGTTCAAGATGGATTCCACAACGTTGCGCAACAAGGATGTAGAGAATGGAAAGAGTTATTGGTATCCCTTTGCGTCGAATCAAGACTTGGCTGAACAAACTGTTTAGTGGGTCATCAAAATTTTCTAAATTCCCACGGAACCCGAATTCATGAAATATTACCCTGTTTAATACCTTACATTTTTCCCAAGGTGAACTTGGAAGTATCATGATTTCGCGGCAACGTGCTGCAATTTTATCAAGTTGGGTACAGCATCCAGCAACATTCACATTGGGAGACACTGTTCGATCAAGAAGAATACTTCCTGTTTCAAGTTCGTAATTTAAAGATCTTATAAACCGATAAAATTCAGTGATTGTGTCGTGACCTGAAATTTTCTGAAGTAATTTGCGAGCATGTGAAGAGAGAATACGATTGTTGTTATGACTTAGTTTCTGTAAAAGATGGATTCCCTTTTCATCCATTCTTTTAAACTCTGTGATTAGCGCTTCTTGAACGATAGGTGTATCATCATCTATAAGTCGAATGAGCGCATCGTCATGGTCATTATCTAATTTATTCATTACATTATCTTGAGTGAATCATAAATTGTGTTTCTCGCAATCATGAAATCCAAAATTTATTTTTTTAATATTAAAGTAGCTAGAAAACTGATTTTAAACAGCTAATGAAAAAATCGTTTAAAATCTTTATTTGTATTTTCGTTCACCATAAAGTGCAGTGCCAATACGTATTAATGTACTTCCAGACTTTATGGCCTGGAGCATATCGCCGGTCATTCCCATTGATAGCTCAGGGAGAGGAGCTCCAAACTTTGAAGCAAGCGAGTCTCGCAAAGTACGAAGGCGGTCAAAACACTTTTTTGGAAGGTCACGATTATTGCTAAGTGGAGCAATGGTCATCAGACCTTCTACTTTTATGTTCTTACACTTAAGAGCTGTCTCAAAAAGAATGGGTGCCTCCTCAAGAGTTGCTCCATACTTTGCCGGATCTTTATTAGTATTAATTTGTAATAGGATAGATAAATTTTTGTTTAATTCGGCACTGAATCTATCCAGAGTCTTAAGTATCTTTAAACGATCAACAGATTGTATGCGATCAAAAGTTTTGACTGCCAGTTTTGCTTTATTCGACTGGAGGTGGCCAATGAATTCCCAACGTAAGTGTGAATGTATTTTTTGCTTTTTATCGCTTGCTTCCTTCACTAGGTTTTCACCTATAGCCTTAAACCCGTAACGTTCAGCGTACTCTACTGCTTGATAAATATGTGACTTAGTTACAGCTAAAATTTCTATTTCACTTGTTTTTCGACTACACTGAGAACAGGCTTCAGCGATTCTATTTTCTATCAATTGAGCGTTTTTTTCAAAAATTTGGTATTTTATCATTAGAATTTGTGGTAAAACGATTAGCAATACTGTTTTGATGTTTGCAATGTAATTAGAAATAGTGATAAAGTAAAATATATGCAGATAGAAAATTTTAAAATATTTTCAGATTTAGTTGAAAGCCAAAGCTTTTCTCGTGCCGCAAAAATAAATTCTATAACTCAATCAGCGGTGAGTCAACAACTCAGAGCCATGGAAAAACATTTTCGTGTGTTAATTGTAGACCGTAGCCAAAAGCAGTTTCGTTTAACTCGAGAAGGGGAAAAGCTTTACGACAGCTCAAAAGATATTCTTTACCGCTATGAAAAGCTCAATAATGAGCTGTTGGAAATGAAAAAAGTGATTAGTGGGACGATCCATATTTCGACAATATACAGTATTGGTTTGCATGAATTACCAACTTATATCACGAAATTTTTAAAAGATTTTCCTTCCGTCAATGTAAGGGTAGAGTATAGACGATCCAATATGGTATACGAAGACATTATTCATAATTCGGTAGATTTTGGTCTAGTAGCTTATCCGACAAAAATGCGTCAGTTGGAAATTACTCCATTTAAGGAAGACCGGCTAGTGGTTGTTTGCAATCCTCAACATCCTTTTGCGCAGAAAGAGAATATCGATATTGAGGAACTTACGGGCCAAAAACTGATTAATTTTGAACCGGATATTCCTACTAGGAAAGCAGTAGACCAGTTGTTTAAGGATTATAATGTAGAAATTAATCCGGTGATGGAATTTGACAATATTGAAACAGTTAAACGGGCTGTAGAAATTGATGCAGGTATAGCAATTCTACCACTGGCGACGGTAGAACAGGAAATTAGCCGACAATCATTAAATGCGGCTCAAATTAAAGGGAAAAGGATTGTCCGACCACTTGCTATTTTACATAGGAAGGGGCGTGTTTTAACACCTGCGATGAAAAAATTTATTTTTACCCTTACTGGTGAGACTTACAAGGATTCAGGTCAAGTAAACGGTTTTAATGCAATCGAATAAAATTCTTTGCGAAACCTTTTTATCCAAATTAAGAGGATAAATATGTCTCCTTCATGAAGTGCCTGTCATTAAATGTGTTAAGTGAAGAAATGTGAGTCGTTGATGTGGTATGATATTTAAATGATAAGAATATGGCCATAGCAGGAGATTCAAAAGTAAATATCAATGTTAGTAATGATTCTTGTCATGCTGAAACCAATTCTTCCAATCATTTATTACCTCGTTTCTGGATAGCTTTAATATTCACCATCCCTATTCTTGGTTTTGCCATGGGGGATATGATTCCATTTTTAAATATCCACAAAGTAATCCCATTAAAATTAGTTTTATGGGTGCAATTAATACTTACAACTCCAGTGGTTTGCTGGGCAGGGTTGCCATTTTTTAAATGGGGTTGGCAGTCTTTAATTAAGGGGAAGTTCAACATGTGGACCTTGGTTACAATCGGGACGGGGACTGCTTATATTTTCAGTTTTATGGTAGTTATCATACCCAGTATATACCCGTCCTCATTTGACAGTAACGGAATATTTCCTGTTTATTTTGAATCTGCTGCGGTCATTATAACACTCGTCCTTTTGGGGCAGATACTGGAATCGCGAGCTAGTTCTAAAACTTGGGACTCAATAAGCAGTTTGCTGGAACAGTTACCTAAAGTAGCATACCGGGTGGGGAGAAACGGAGATCAAAGCATCCCTATTGATCTTGTAGAAATAAATGATTATTTGCGCGTTCGTCCAGGTGATAAAATTCCCGTGGATGGTACTATTCAGGAAGGCAGTAGCTCAATTACCGAATCGATGATTACCGGTGAGTCTATACCTATAGATAAAACTATTGGAGATGTAGTAATAGGAGGGACAATCAACAATCAAGGTGCTTTTATTATGAAGGCGGAAAAGGTTGGTTCGGAAACGGTTTTAGCGCGCATTATCGAACTCGTTTTAAAAGCCCAGAATAGCCGAGCCCCTATTCAGTGGGTTGTAGATAGAGTATCAACTGTTTTTGTCCCTTCGGTGATGGCTATTGCTTTAGCTACTTTTATCATTTGGTTCATCTTGGGACCTCAACCTAGGTTAAGCTATGCACTCGTTAATGCCCTATCCGTATTAATAATCGCCTGTCCTTGCGCGCTTGGTTTAGCTACTCCACTGTCGATCACAGTAGGAGTAGGACTGGGGGCACAGTCTGGTATTCTTGTTAAAAATGCTATTGCCCTTGAAAAACTTAGTAGCGTGCAATCACTTATCTTGGATAAAACAGGGACGTTAACTGAAGGTCGACCACGATTGGTAGGGATTAACCCTTTACGTGATTGGAAAAAAAATAAGGTATTACAATATGCTGCTACCTTGGAAAAAACTAGTAACCATCCTTTAGCATTTGCGATCGTTGATGCGGTCAAGAAGGAGAAAATTTACTTGTTGAAAGCTGAAACTACAGTTTCAGTCCCTGGTGGTGGTATCGTAGGCGTTATTGATGGTAGAGAAGTTCATATTGGGAAAACTTCATGGTTGAAAGCTTGTGGTATTGAGATTCCAGAAAATATAATACAAAAAATTAATGGGTTCAGTAAGAATGGATATACCTGCTCATTAATCGCGATCGATGGTATACTAATGGGTTATTTGACCTTATCCGATCCTATTAAAAAAGATGCAAGAGATATTGTTAAAAATCTTCATGCGATGGGTCTAAAGCTTATTATGTTGACTGGTGATAGCAAGGGTGCCGCTAAGGTAGCTGCTGAAGAGTTGGGTATTAAAGAATTTTATGGTGATCTTACTCCGGGAGATAAAAGCACTTTTGTAAAGAGAATGAAAGAACAACAAATCAAAACTGCAATGGTTGGAGATGGTGTTAATGATGCGCCAGCTTTAACTGAAGCTGATGTAGGTATCGCGATGGGAAAAGGTTCAGATATAGCGATAGAGAGTGCGGACATTACCTTATTGAAAGGAGATATAAGTGGTATAGAGAAAGCACTTCGAATAAGTCGTTATACGCTTCGTAATATTAGGCAAAACCTATTTTTTGCTTTTTTCTATAATGTGTTAAGTATCCCAATTGCCGCTGGCATTCTCTATCCGTTTTATGGGTTTCTTTTAAATCCTATGATTGCCTGTCTGGTAATGAGTATGAGTTCTCTCTCCGTTGTCATCAATTCTTTACGGTTAAGAAAAGTCCGTTTATAATAGCATTCAGTGATGTGAACACTTAATGCGTTCATTAATTCTCTTCTGTATAATTGGGAGCTCCTTTATGTAAACTGGTAGGCCGGCCGGGACTCGAACCCGGAACCAATGGCTTAAAAGGCCACTGCTCTACCAATTGAGCTACCGACCCGAAGACCGCATAACTAAGCCGTAAAATACTATTGTCAAGCTATACAAGGTATTTTTTACCTTAAATTTATCTTTTGAAAGTATCTCAGAATCTTGGTCCACGCATGAGCACCTTTTCAACTGGTTATAGGGTTGAATCTACTTCTTTGGTCAATACTTTGATTTGTTTCCATCCCTCTTGGTCTTCGTTAAGAAACAGGTTGTCAGCAATTCACTGATCTCCTAATCCAAGGTATCGTCCAAGCTGTCATCAGAAAGATACTTGATATATGGTTTCATTCTTCTATGGCACAACGCCAAACATTTTAAAATTTATAGTTACGTAAAAAATTAAAACAGGTATTCAATTGTATAAAATATTTTGTAATGAAAATGTAAATAGAAGATCAGAAGATTTTGGTACGTCCTTATTAGTGGATGAATTCAACAAAAACTGTGGGATATAAAGGCAGTAATCTTTTGTTATCAACTGTATATCAGTACGAAAGGAAGTCCTGTCCCTTTAAAATTATTACTGAATTTTAAAACGATTAAAAGTAAGATATTTAACAACATGGGCTAAATAAACTAGTAATAGTTAAATTAACATTTAATTGCTTTTAAATACTTAAAAATTATAATATTTTTTAATGCTTGAAATTGAATATTCATTATAATTTTTCAAAGGGAATAGTAAATGTTACTGAAAAAGAACCTAACAGTATTAATCACCTGGTTAACACTAACTTTAACGGGCTCTGTATCTGCACAATTAAAGGAAGGTAATTCTTATGCAGTTCCTCAAACAGTAGATACTATTTTCGATTTCGAAAATGAAACAGTAACAGGGACGGATTTCACCTTGGGTGTTGCCCCGTTTACGATTCGGGTTATTGGTTTTAAGCTAGAAACCGTGGATAACCCAGCTCTCGCCCATTCAGGAAACAAGGCATTGGTTCTTGAAGCCGGTCAGGAAGGACTCATAATATTAGAAAGAGGCGCTAATTTACTTCAATTTTATGCGGCTGAAACAACGGGTGGTGGCCTCTTAGAGCTTAGAGAGATAAATCGATTTATTTTAAGTCCAGATGGGGTAATCGATGGATTTCCTGTTAACATTAGCCCAGGTGTTAACCCTCCACTCCAAAGTTTTGTTGGTTTCAGTGGGGATATTAATGATCCTACAGATCTTAACTTTACAGGTGGAATAGTTGAAATAAAAGTTAAAAATGTAAATGAACGGGCCAGTATAGATGATCTTGGTTTCAGCTATACTGTTGGCCCCTCAAACAATACCGTATTTGAAGATTTTACAAATGTAGGTACTCCTTTTAAGCCGAATTTTAATAGCCCTTTTTCTAGGGTAAATTTCACTATTGGTACGCCTCCTTACACTGCGAATTTTACTGGGGGGATTGCCTCAAACTCAGGGGGAGAGTATTTTAGCCATTCTCTTCCCACTGGTGGTTCTGCTGAATCAGGTGTCTGGAGAGTTGAGGACGCTTCTTTTTCTGGGGCTACAGGAATAGGCATAATCGATTTCGAGACACCGGTCGCTAAATTAGAATTCTATGCCGCTGTGTTTCTTGAAGAAGATGGAGAAATACAGCTTTTTGACATCAATGATAATTTGATCTTTTCAACCAAGAATATTCCTAAAAGTATTAGTCACTATTATGAGGCGCCTTTTAGTTATTTTTCCTTTAATGCCGCTGAATTGGGAGCTCCTGAGGGGA
>PNEW01000037.1 GCA_002922725.1 Verrucomicrobia bacterium Opi.OSU.00C
AGATGTGTATAAGAGACAGTGTCCGACCTTTACTAGATCACGAACCAAATCTTCAACATCGTGTCCGACATAGCCAGTTTCTGAAAATTTTGTCGCATCTGCTTTAATAAAAGGAACACCTATCAATTTAGCAATGCATCTCATGAGGTAAGTTTTACCAACTCCTGTAGGGCCTAGGAGAATAATATTTTGTTTTTGGTATTCCTTTTCCGCCAGATCTGGTTTTTCTATACATTGCCGGACGTGGTTAAAATGATCACAAATAGCAACTGAAAGAACTTTTTTTGCTTCCTCTTGCTTAACGACAAACCGATTTAAGTAATCCCGAATTTCACGTGGTTTAAGATTAAACTCATGAATTCGTTGCAATACTTTTTGATCTGAATCTTCGCTATCTGAAGGAGGTGATTCTTCACCTATATCTTTTTTTTGATGAGGGGAAGACTCATTAAATTTTTTGAAAGCAGATATTACCTGAGGGTTGCGCATCGCATCCTGAAGTTGATTTTGTAATTCTTCCAATGGGTTTTTGGGATCCTTTTCGCTCATTATTTATAAGTTGACATATTTAGCGTAATTTACAGAAGTATCAGATACTTAATAACTTTTATTGGAATATCAACTCTAGGCCTCAAAAAATTGTCCAATGTCTGGTAATTTAACAAAAAGAGATATCGTGCTATCAATCTATGGTAGAACGTCTTTCCCTCAAAAAGAAGTACGCGATATAGTGCAGTTAACATTGGATACGATTGCTAGTGCTCTTTCACAAGGAAGAAATGTTGAATTAAGGAACTTTGGCGTTTTTGAGGTACAGAAACGTAAGGCGCGAATTGGAAGAAATCCAAATAAACCCGAAACAGATGTTATTATTCCTAATCGTGCCGTAATTAAGTTTAAAGCTGGAAAAGAGCTCAAAGCCGAGCTTAAAAGCATCAACCTAGAAAATCTAAGTTAAAATTAATCCGTACCACAGAGTGGTAATGGATTGATAAAGAATTTCGTATGTTCGAAAGTCTACCGGGATTTCGCGAGTTTTATCCTGACCAATGCGCAGTTCGTAATCATATTTTTAAGCATTGGAAAAAAGCTGCTATCAGTCACAGCTTTTCCGAATATGATGTACCTATTCTCGAACCACTTGATTTATATATTGAAAAGAGTGGAGAGGAAATTATTGGCCAACTCTTTAACTTTAAAGATAAAGGAGGACGTGATGTTGCTTTGAGACCGGAACTTACTCCCTCTTTAGCTCGTTTGATTGCTACACGTGCCGCGAGTCTAAAAAAGCCCCTCAAATGGTTTTGTATCGGAGAAAATTTTCGATACGAACGTCCTCAAAAAGGACGTTTACGTTCTCACTATCAATTAAACGCTGATATTTTTGGAGAATTGGGCGCGAGTGCTGATGCAGAACTTATAGCCCTATGTATTAGAGCACTTACTATATTTGGGTTGAAGGCAGATGATTTTGTAATTAGACTTAGTGACCGAAATATCTGGGTAGACTATCTCGCTCATTTTGGTATTAACGACAAGCAGTCAATTGAAGTTTTGGCGGTAATTGATAAGCTTGAGCGTGAAGATAGAGAGCATTCATTAAAAAAGCTTAAGACATATTTTGGTAAGGGAACTGAAGATGTTTTTGAAAAAATAGAAACTTTAATTAGTCTTCGAACTTTGGAAGACTTTCGTTCATTTATTCTTTCACAATCTCTTGTTGATAGCAATAGGTGTAAAATTGAAGCACGATTAGTAGAGTGGGAAAAACTCTTCGACCATTTTAATGCACTTCAATTGACACCTTATATCCAAATAGATTTC
Source organism: Verrucomicrobia bacterium Opi.OSU.00C (assembly GCA_002922725.1). Taxonomy (GTDB): domain Bacteria; phylum Verrucomicrobiota; class Verrucomicrobiia; order Opitutales; family PNEW01; genus PNEW01. The sequence goes on from PNEW01000037.1 coordinate 1,825, forward strand.
GGTATTGTTCGTGGATTGGCTTACTATACTGGATTTGTATTTGAAGCATTTGAGAAATCAGGCAAATTTAGGTCCCTTGCAGGAGGAGGTCGTTATGACCATTTGGTTGAGAAGCTTGGAGGTCCTAAATTATCAGCGACTGGTTTCGGAATGGGAGATGTTACCTTAACTGACTTGCTTAATGAAAAAGAATTACTTCCCCATATAAATGGGACAACTAGCATTTATGTAATTATTGGTGGTGAAGTCGAGAGAGTAAAAGCACTTACATCAATTAGTTACTTACGTGGACAAGGATACGCTGTAGATTATTCATTTAAAAATATTAGCTACGGTAAACAATTTAAACTTGCAAATCAATCAGGAGCCCAGTTAGCCCTAATATATGGAGCTAAAGAAGTCTCTGAAAATAAAGTGAAGATACACGATCTTTCAACAGGATGTGAAAGTGAATTACCCGATAATGAGCTCAAGTTTGAACTCAAAAGATATTTTGAGAAATAATTAAACTCAGAATTTAATACTGTGATAACATTAATTAAATCCCTATTTTACAAGTTAATGAGACAGGGATATAATAAAACATGCCATTAAACGAATGCCTTAAAAAACATCTCACGAAGAATCCTGTTATTGCTCCTACTGCCTATATTGCAAGTGAATCGGTATTAATAGGAGATGTACATATTGGACCGCGTGCAAGCATATGGCCACAATGTGTATTAAGGGGAGACATCAATTATATTGAGGTAGGTGAATGTAGTAATGTTCAAGATGGGACTGTCATTCATATGGCTGAAAATTTGCCAGTAATTATTGGCCGATATGTAACTATTGGTCATTTAGCTATGTTGCATGCTTGTATCATTGAAAACGAATGTCTTATTGGAATGCACTCTACTATTCTTGATGGTGCTATTGTAGGGCATAATTCAATAGTTGGTGCTCACACACTGGTCACTCAAGGAATGATAATTCCTCCAGGGTCAATGGTGCTTGGTGTACCAGGTAAAATTGTTAGATCATTGAGTAAAGAAGAACAAGAAAAGTTGCCACAATGGGCTGAGAATTATCTAGAGATATCAGAAGCTTATTTTTCTTACTCTAAATAAATACTAGCAAATTTTAAGCTTAATGATTTATGGAGTGATTGATTAAAAAATAAGTTAGATGCGGCAATGTTTGATATGTGGTCATCAAAATATGTTAGTGCTAAAATAGACAAAAGATTACAATACTATCTAATAGGCTGTTTCTTTGGCTGTATTTTATTAGCAATTTTACCAAAACCGTTTAATGTGAATCGTTCTGCAACTGGAGGACGGAGCAGTTCACTTAATATCGATTATCCTTTTATTTACACTGATGGTTATCAGCGTACGATAGAACTAGACGATCCTCCCAAACGCATCATTTCTTTAGCTCCTGGTATTACCGAAATCGTATATGATATTAACGCATCAGAATACTTGGTAGCAAATACATTAGACTGTAAATATCCGAAAGAAGCACGCAATTTACCTAAAGTTGGTAGTAGTGTAAGGTCCAATTATGAAAATATTCTACAATATAAACCTGATCTGATTTTAGGTGATTTGCTAAGGCCCTCATTAGAATATAAGCAAATGGCTGACTTAGGATTAACTGCCATTGCTATGCAGCAAAATCATTTAGATGTTATTTTGCATGATATACTGATCGTTGGCAAATTACTAGGGCAGTTAGACACGGCTATGCAATTAGTATTGAAGATAAAAACTCAACGTGATTTAATTATTGAACGAATTTCCCTACTGGAGAAAAGCAAGCCTGTTCGTGTAATATTTCTTTATGATTTAGAGCAATTAGAAATTGTCCAAAGTGATTTATGGATTAAAGAATTTGTAACACTTTGTCAGGCTATTAACATTACCGATGAAATTTCGGAAGAAACATCACCATTGACCTTGCGATTGAGGGAGGGATCTAATCCTGACGTAATTATCTTGGCTTTATCTTTAGAGAATAAAGCCCTGTTCAAAAAAGAGGGTAAAATTGATGAAATTTCAAATTATTCAGTTTGGAAAAATAGTAATGCGGTGCGCCATAATCAAATCATAACGATAGACAAAGATCTTCTTTCTTCTTCAGGATTACGAATGATTGTTGCCATGAATGCCATAGCACGAGCGATTCATCCAGAAATATCTTTAGCATTTTAAAGTATTAAATTATCCATTTATTTCTAGATTGACATTAGTAAGATCAAAAGAATTAGGAGATGATAAGTTGGCTAAAGAGTTTTTCTTTTTTGATTTAGAAAACGACGACTTTGCCGTTTTAATTTTTTAAGTTCTGGTGTTAACGCATCTATAGTTTTTTTGTCCATTCGATCAATAAATAAAATTCCATGTAAATGATCTACTTCATGTTGTATGACCCTTCCGAGAAAACGGCTACTTTGAATTTTATGATATCCTCCTTTTAAATCTTGAAATTTTACTTCCACATTATTGGGGCGAATTACACCTCCTTTAATCTCAGGAAACGATAAACAACCTTCTTCATAGATGCTACTTTCACCCGGTAAAGCGGTGACCTTTGGATTTACCAAGATGAGTGGCATGATTAACTCAAGGGGGGGAGACTTATCATCAAAAGTAAACGGTTCATCAGCATTTTCATCGTCGGAAGGGAACCTAAGATCTACAACGCATATCATTTTACCTTGATCCACCTGTTGTGCAGCCAATCCAACCCCTTCATTAGCGTACATCGTTTCAATCATATCATTCGCTAATTGCTCTAATTCTTTATTAAAATACTTAACAGGCACCCCCTTTTTTAAAAGGATTGGTTCTCCATATTTTGTGACACGTAAAATCATTATATTTTAAATCTAATCTCAGTGATTTTCTTTTCAACTTTAAAACCGTTATTATCCGATTCATATTTTAGGCGATGAAGTTGATGAATATTGTGAATCAATTTCTATTACAATTAAGCGTCGTTTCCAGGCTTCTAAATCACCCTCAAGCCTGATACACAATCGGCTGTTGCATATTATAACCACATTGAAATCTCCCATCTTGTAAAAGGTCGATTAGTCCAGTAACTATGGAAAATTCGGTCTCGAAGAATATGAATTTGCTAAGTGTAAATATAGGGGCAAGAATCGCAATTGGAAATAAAAAGGTCGCTAGACCTAATAGCACATTAATTACCCATTTCTTCTTAATAGAACTATTATCCATTACCCTTGTGACAAACGTGACAAGGGTGCCAAACGTGATAATCCTCTTGGGTAATTTAAACATTAGAGATTATATTTGAGTATTTGGGTTTTACCCAAAATAACTTATATAAGAAATAAATAAAGCTCCTTTTAAATCAGGTAAAATTATGACAATTCAAGAAATTCGGTTCATTTTAGGTTGGTGTACAGTGATAAATATGGGAATACTAAGTGTGTGGTTTTTGTTATTCGTCTTTGTACATGATTGGATTTACGGACTTCATTCTAAGTGGTTCAATATTTCTGTAGAAAAATATGATAGCATAAACTATACTCTAATGGGATTCTTTAAACTAAGTACCATTCTCTTTAACGCAGTTCCGTATTTAGCTTTTGTATTATTGATTTAGTACAGGAGCCACGCACTTTTTCACTGTATACAATATAGCTTATTTTAGTAGATTTTAAGCATGTACGCGAAAAACTTAGTATACATTTCATAACTATTGGTTCTCCTCTACTTGTCAGGCGTCACAAGCTATAGAAAGCTCTTAAAGCCCTTAATATCATGTGTTGTAAACTGTTTATTTACAACGAAGATCGAAAGGATTCGAGAGAGGCGGTTTATGTGCGAAATGAAAGCAATGTATACGTGACCCCCAGTTGCATCACTTTATGTGAGAAATGTACGTTTATAACGTATACGCGTACCTCCCAAATGTAGACGCATCATCTATCAATTATGATTTCGTATAACACTAAAGCTTACAGCTTTTTTAAAAAGTCTCTGAAAAGGCCTTGTTTTGCAGTTAGATACACCCCTAAACCCATTAATACCGGTAATTAATATTACAAGTATTCAAAGAGGAACCACCAAATAGCATAGCCCATCAATCCATATATACATATGTTAACAAAAAAGTCCCATATTGGAGTTGCCTCCTCTTGTTTAGTGATCCGGTCTTCTAAATCTTTCAATGAATCATCGATTCTATACTGATCACTTCCGATACTTTCTAGTCGTCTTTTCGCCTCTCTGTAGTCTTCTTCAGCCATCTTCGTATTCCTCTTCGTATTCCTCTTCGTATTCTCCTGTTAAAGAAATTAGAGAAATACAACCTCCAAAAGCTAAACCAATCATTAAACAGAAAAATATGCCTATAAAAAAAGTCCTCCATGCATTATTTTTCATACGCTTATATTGTTAGATCATATGAGTGAAGTCTATCTCATTTTCCTCCTTTTACCATCTTCGTATCCCTCTTTAGCTGCCCTGCGAGTCCATTTAACCGCTACCTTATCATTCTTAGTTACCCCATCGCCGTTGCTATACATATACCCAAGGTTGTATTGGGCATCGGCGTCCCCCTGTTCAGCTCTTTCTTTTATCGAGGTAACAGAGTCCCTGTCCATTACGAGCCCAATTACTATTATCGACATGAGAAATAAAACTATCAGCACAATTTTTCCCATGATATTTTCTTAATATATGACCAATTATTAAAACAGTTAAGACAACTTTGGTTTAGTATAGCATATATTACATTATAAGATATAATATGAAAATATGTTTTTTCATTACTTATTCTTTATATGAAAATTAGATCCCAATTATACTTACTTTGCTTAATAGTCTCTTTGCCCTTATCTTCTGAATCAATCGACTATGACAACATACTACCTGGTTTGAAAAGCCTAGGAGAGCGCGGCAGAAAACTAAGTGCAGAAACCAAGGCGAAGAGAGAAGGATACTCGCAGGTGGTAAAGGTATCTGATGGTGATACAATTACCATTCTGACAAATGATAAGAAACAGCTTACGATAAGGCTTGAAGGAATTGATGCACCTGAAATGAGACAAGCCTTCGGTTCTAAATCAAAAAGCTTTCTTGATGCCTTACTGAAAGCTAATCAATACAAGGTGAAGGTTCATGCCACTGGAAAGGATAGATACCAACGGACTATTGCCAACCTCTATGTTGGGCAAAATAAGTGTGTGAACCTGATAATGGTGAGAAATGGATTTGCTTGGCATTACAAAAGATACAGCAAAGATGCCGCTTTAGCTCTGGCTGAGTTGAAGGCAAGAAATGAAAAGATAGGGATATGGTCTATGCCTAATTCTCAAGCACCTTGGGAATACAGAAGTAAGAAAAGGTAATAAAAGGTCAGGGGCATCAACCAAGGATGTCACTGGTATCAGAATACAGCATGTTGCCATTGCTTTGTTTCCACTCCGCATTTTTCACTTTTTTCACCTCCGCCGTGTACAAGGTAATGGATATATTAGAGCCATTCTGCTGTATGTGAATTAACCCCCCCGTAACTCCCTAAAATATCAGGGGAAAGTAATGAGTTTTATTCAGCGTTATCCTTGGATATTGGTGAGTTTATTGTCAGTATGATTGTCAGTTTGGCATAATCACATAAAATCAATATTCATAAGACAATTATATACAATTACTTACATCAATTTATGGTATGTAATAATTACAATGAGCAATTATACTGAGGGGGAATTAATAAGTCTGAAAGTGACTCAAATATTTGCTCTCTTGTGGCGTCATTGGGGGAGGTGATAATAGAAAAAAGGAATTCAACTATCGGAAAAAATAGAGCTATTAATGAAACAGATTCAGTGGAAATTAATAAGGTTTTCTGTAACGTACGCCATTTTTATCTTTAAAAATTAAATGTCGGGCTTCTCCATCTACTTCAATTAATTTTATCTCCAGATCATCACTAACGGTGGAATTTACGTTATATACGTCACCATCCAAAAGTGCAGCATGGCGATCACCTTTAGATTTTACTCCTTGAATAATAAGATTATTCAAAAAATCAACAACTGCCAGATTTGGAGTAGGCTTGTGGATAGGTAGAGATGAGTCTCTACCTTCTGGTGTAGATACATATTCGGTTGATGACCCTATATCATTTGGTGTCTCAGAGGGCTCCAAAAAAGGTGAGTTTGGGTCTGCATAAAATTCACTAAAAGTAGAATCGGATTCTGTATAGGTATTTTGTGTTTCGTTTATAGTGTCTAGTGTTTTATTTAATGAAGGGTTTTGGATAGATGGGTTAACTGCCTGTTTTATTTCACCATTTTCAATATTTGTAGTATTTGATGTAGAAACCTTAGAGAAGATATAAATTGCGCCGATAAATAGTATTGATACAAAGATAAATGCTCTTATAACCTTATATAAGGTTCCAGCATTTAAAGTTAGTTTAGGTTTTTCAACTCCCACTACGGCATTTTTATCTTTTTGAATCTTTTGTGTTTTAAAATTTTGGGATACTGGTAGAGATTCTGCTACATTAGGTACTAAAGGAGCATCCGAAATTCCTTTTAAAGATGATGATAGGGTAGGCGTTTTAATTTCGTGAACAGACAACTTCCCTTTTATTTTCTCATGGTCTGGTAAGGGTGTTGTAGCAATAGGTTCATTGGGTTGACCTTGTTTTTTCTTTTTATCAACAACGGTCTTTCGACGCAGACTCATTTTGGATTTAGAAGGTTCAGTTTCCTTTGGTGAAATTAAATTATTCGTCTCCGCTGTATCTTCAACTTCAATGGAATTTAACTCTTCCGTTGACGAGTGTTTTTTTAGAGAAAGTCGAATTTTAGGCTTATTTTCTGTAGAACCTGATTCAGTTCTATTAGATGAACTTGTCTGATCTTCAGAATTTTTTGGAATAGATGAATCCATCACTATCAATTAATATTACTTCTCTTGGTTTAATCTCTTTAATTCTTAAACTTAACGCATTATTTATCGTCGATTCTAGACCAAATACCCTATCTCCCATCAATATCTTGCTGTTTTTATCAGAAATCCTGATGCCCCGGATTTGCATCTGTTTTACATAAGCTATGCTAGCGGGATTAGGTTTATTTCGACCTTTATCACTTGAGATCGAATTGTGTTCAATAGTTTTTGAATTTGGTTTCTGAAAATGGATCTGGGGTTCTATAGATGGTACTATTACTATAGGAGTCATCGTTTCGTGATCAACATCATTACCCTCTGTTGGAAGAGTTGATCCTAGACTGGTCCCTGATTGAAGTGCTGTGACATTAGTAGTAGTAGATATATCATTATGAGGTGAATCAATGAGATTGGGAGATGTACTTCTTTTTTTATCACTAACTGTTTCATGTGATTTAATTTCGTTAATACTATTTGTTAGTGAGGGCTGCTGTGTAACCGTTATACTTTCAGACTTTTGGGGCATAACAACTATCTGTCCGTTTTCACTTGACCTTTGCATAATACTGATAACGAGAAATGCGATAAAACTGGCGATAATAATTGTGAAAATCATAACTCCAAGAAGAACTTTAAAGATATCTGATTGTCCGGACTCTGCTGCAGATGGAGTAGATGAGGCTGAAGACAATACTGGTGTTGCAGCAGTGGATGTGGGTTCCACTTCACTTTCTGTCTGTACCTGTTGGGCCTTTTTAAGGGCTTCATTAATTAAGCTCATTTTATTCGTAACTCCTTTAACGCCCGTCGAACGTCCCAGTAAGTCACTTCATCGGAAGACCGAATATAGGAAGATAGTAACGATTTGTCACATATATTATTAATCATTCTGGGAATGCCTTTACTTGCATTATAAACTTTCTTTAAAGCCGAATGGGTGAATCGTGGGCGTCCTTCACTCCCTGCAAGTGTTAAACGGTGGTGAATATATCGCTGAGTATCTTCATAATTTAGTGAATCGAGGTTATAATAAACTAATATTCTCTGTCTTAGCTGTCGTAGGCGATTCTGAGATAGTTTTTCTTTTAGTTCGGGTTGCCCGAGCATAATGATTTGCAAGAGTTTTTGTTTGTCTGTTTCCAGGTTGGAAAGCAGACGTAAGTGTTCCATTGTTTCAATCGCTAAATTTTGTGATTCATCAATAATGAGGACGATATCTTTTCCTGCGTGGATTCGATCAAGGAGTACGCGATTTAGATGATCGATAAGATCAACCCTCCCATCTTCTTGTGCCATCTCTGTTTCCCCCAACTCCATCAGTATGGCCTTAAGAAGTTCTGTTTCACTCAACCGCGGGTTTAAAATAAGTGCAGTCTCATAGTGATCCATATCCATTTCATTAAGTAATTTACGGCAGATCGTGGTTTTACCGCATCCGACTTCACCTGTTAGGACAATAAAACCTTTTTTCTCTTTAATCCCATATAATAAATGAGCCAAAGCATCCTGATGGGTCGCACTTAAAAAAAGAAACTTTGGATCGGGGCTGATATTGAAGGGCATTTCCCTTAGACTGTAAAAACGCTGGTACATTGGTATTAAATAGATTAAGATCTATATATCAAATAAAGTGATTAGAAAACAGCAATGTGCTTTTTACTTTATGGGGGAAGAGAGATAGGTATCGGAGGAGTTCGCCCTGTTGTTCGCCGATTAACACAAAAAGAACCAATGCCAGTAATCCTCCAAGTTGATATACAAGCTGCTGCCGGTACTGTCGTACGTGTCGTCGATGAGTCTAAATTGGGAGGTGCAGAACTTATTAGTATTTCTACCCAGTTAAAGTAATATTTTATAACACTCCTATTACAAAAGTAATGCCAAAAAATAATAACACATTGCCTAGCTTAAAAGGTGACCATAGGACTGCAGTAGTTGGTTCTGTTGTCATCACCGTGTTGTTATTTATACTCATTCCTTTATCACAAATGCTTTCATTCCAAAAAGACCGAACAGATATTACTCTAACTGAAATGATGTTGCCTCCTCCTCCTCCTCCCCCTCCCGAACCCCCTCCTCCCGAACAGGAAGAGCTTGAAGAAGAGGATCCAGAAATGGAAGAAGACCGTGAGCCACCAACTCTTGAACAACTTGAACTAACTTTAAGCACTGAGTTAAACGCAAATTTATCAGGTGCTTTTGTCATCCCTGCTTTTCAAATAGGCGCTAACCTTAGCGACCTTGCATTTGATCTTGAAGATCTTGATGAGATACCAAAAGTAATCACCCAGGTACGCCCTGTTTATCCGCCTGCATTGCGACGAAGTGGATCCGGGGGGTCGAGTTGTGGTCCTATTTATTGTCGACGAAACAGGCACGGTACGTTTACCTCGGATTGAAGATTCATCCGATTACGCCTTCGATAAACCATCTTTGGATGCAATTAGGAAATGGCGCTTTACTCCAGGCATCAAAGATGGGAGAAAAGTAAAAACTAAAATGCGTCTACCTTTATCTTTCTCTGTACGTTAACCTGTGTAATTTAATCTGTGTAATAATTGTTTCTAATGAAAAAAAATATAATCTGGTTTATTATCTTTGTGTTGAGCTTAAGCAGCCATCTTTCCGCTCAATCCAAGCGCCAACGCAATCCTTTGGAACAAATGTATAAAGACCCCTACTGGCAGAAAAGGTTTGTTGGGGATCTTGGGTTCCTAACTGACAGAGAACCAGGAATCAGTATTGAGGAAAAGGAATTACTTGATGAGGTTAAAAACCTATTGCCCAATCGGGGCGAAGATGCAATCGAATTACTGGAAGAATCGATTATTAACACATCCAGTGCAGCTCTGAGCTTTCTTATCGGGCAACTAAACCTTCAAATTGGTAACCTACAAGCGGCAAAATCCTATATGGAAGAGGCTGCAAATAAATACCCCAATTATTTGCGCGCACAACGAACCTTGGGTTTGATTAATGTTCATCTGGAAAACTATGACCAAGCAGTTAAACATCTTACAAAATCTATCTCGTTGGGTGACACGGAAGGACGGACTTATGGACTGCTTGGTTACTGTTATCAAATTAAAGGCATACCCATGGCCGCCGAAAAAGCCTATGGTATTGCCGTCATAACTGAGCCAGACAACAATGATTGGAAAAATGGATTGGCTAGAAATCTTTTAGATCAAGATAAATTCCTTGAGAGTTATGTCCTATTCGAACAGTTAATTCTTAATAATCCAGGTAATGCTGACAATTGGATGTTACAAGCCAAATCTCTCATAGGTCTTAATAGAATTGATGAAGCGGCAGCTAACATTGAAATTATAACACGTATGGGTCTTGCTCAACCAGAGAGCATGCATTTACTTGGTGATATTTATTTATTAAAAAATATGTATGACGCCGCAAATAAAGCTTACCTTGCGTCATTAGATAAAGGCTCTATTAATAATAGTATCGAAGGTCCCTTACAGGTGGCAGATTCATTAATTAAATCTGGGTCTATTGAGGATGCCTCAATATTGGTGAACAAATTAAAATCAGCCTATCGTGGTAAAATGGCCGATGATGAGGAATTAACATTATTAACTATGCAATCCCAAATTGCAGTTGCCCAAGGCCTTAGTGATAAGGCTAAAGCAACCTTGGATAAAATAACTAAGCGCGATCCACTACGTGGACGCGCACTAATCACTTTAGGTGAATATTATAGTGATAACGCAAATATTGAGAAGGCAAAACTAATGTTTGAACGTGCGGAGCAACTCGATGATTTCCGTACAGAAGCGCTTATTTCCCACGCACGATTAATGGTATTTGAAAACAGTTGGAGTGACGCAACCGAGCTTTTACGCGATGCACAAAGTACTGACCATAACGACTCTGTTCAGGAAATCCTCGAACAAGTAGAGCGTATTAGGCGAGCAACAACCACGAGTTTTTGAAGACGTATTTAGCATTTAGTTTTATTTCCATACGTTCTTCTATTGTAAATATTTTAGTCCTTTAGCTCTTTGCCGATAAAGGACGGCCGTGAGTTGTCATTTGACAAATGTAATCGTTTTAAATAGCTAATTATTAACGTGATTCGTTTTGCATAAATTACAGATTAACAACCTGACATAGAAATTACAGCCTATATTTATATTTTTAATGATACGATTTTATGATTATCCCATCAAATTTCTTAGTATTTAAATAATGGATCCACCACGAAATCACTCCGGGTTTTCTCTAATTGAGATATTGATCGTTCTCGCTATCATAGCTTTACTTGCAGGAATAGTTGTAGCAAACTTTACTGGTATTTTTAGTGGAGCTCAGGAAGATACGGCTCGAACCTTTGTGAAAAATAGCTTAGAGACATCTCTTTTAAAATATCGTATGGATATAGGAAGATATCCCAACACCCAAGAAGGCTTGGAATCTCTTTATAAAGCGCCTTCAGCTCATATCAAGCGATGGAAAGGGCCTTATATTAAAGATGCCAATACCCCTATAGATCCATGGGGAAATCCCTATCGTTACCGCTATCCAGGAACCAAAAAAATTGATAGTTACGACCTTTATTCATTAGGGGCCGATGGGATTGAAAGTGGTGATGACATAGGCAACTGGTAGACCTAGTTTTTATTTATCTAGTTATAGTTCGATATCCGGATCGGGAGGAGTTGCCTAAAAATGACATTGAATTTCTAACTTAAAAGAAAACAGTCAAAATATAAATGGGGCATATCATGAACGGCAAAATCCCATCCCTTTTATAAAGTCAATGTAAACCTATTCTAAAATCAGTATTAGTGACTAGGTTCATTCAGTCAAAAGCATTTACTCTTGTTGAAATGATGCTTGCATTGGGTATTTTTACTCTAATTGCGAGTCTGGTAATAACCAATATTGATACGATACTTTCCAGTACAAATGAACAGTCTCTTCAGCAAATTATAAAATCTGCTGTTCGCGAGTCTCGTTATTTGGCTGCTATTCATAAAAGGCCAACCTACCTTGGTTTTAATTATGAAATAAAAAAACTCTTCATTACCGACGTCGATGGACAGATATTAGATGATTTCGACTGTAATTATAAAGACGAGCTTCAGGATGTTGAAATAACTTTCCATCACATTCTACCAAACCGTGGAAACCCCCAACTTAGCTCACAGGAGCAAGTATCTGAGCAAGTAAATTGGATTATTTTTCATCCTGATAGATCGTCAATGCCTTTTTATGTATCGCTATATTATAATGAAGAAAAATCAACTCACCACTTTGATCCATTTTCTGATCTTGAATTTTTAAAAAATAGTAAATGAAAATATATCGTCAATTAACAGCCTTCACTTTGATCGAAGTAACGGTGTCTCTTGCTATTTTCTCACTTGCGGTGGTAGTGCTTACTCAAGCTTATGTTAATACAATGATTAGTCTTGATACGATAGACAATGAGACTGCATTGGAAGCAGATTTAAAATTTGTATGTTCTCAAATAATTCGAAAACCGGATCGAAAATTACTTGAAAATGGAGGTCAAATGGAAACATTGTCTTCAGGTATTGCAAAATGGTCAGTTGAAATTGCACAAGGTTTAGTGAGTGATCTCTTCTATGTAACTATATATATAGAATTTTCCTCAACTGAATCTGGGGATCTCAATGAATATACGCAGAAGCTTTTATTATTACGACCCACTTGGTCTGATCCATTAGAAAGATCGAGGATACTTGCAAAAAATAGTGACCGGCTATTTTTTAAGCGTCTAACAATAGACTAATTATGATATCTAAGCTGCGTATAAATGCATTTACGCTTATTGAAGTACTAATTGCACTTACAATTGGTGGTATGTTATTGACGGCAATTTCGGTATATTTGGTCTCTCTTGCTAATATTTGGTTCATAAGAGGAGATGATCAATATTTTAATCAACATGTTGAAGGTGTGGCTTATTTCCTTAACCATACATTAAAGAATGCGGTAATTTCTCACAAAACAGAAGTTGCATCCATTTATTGGGATACTCCACCCGGTTACAGTGAATTTGAAGATCCTCTCCTTACCTTTCACTTGAAGGAAGCCCCTGCTTTATTGATTCTACCTGACAGCCAATTTACAGCTATAACCTGTCACCTCTATTTTGAGAAAGGTGATGGGATCTTTATATTATGGTACTCTAATCATAAAAAAATTGAAAATAGTGATGATGTACAACGCACCTTAGTTTCCCCCTTATTAAATAATATTCATTACTGTTACTATAAGCCTGATGATGATAAATGGGGACTTTATAACACTCCTCAAAAAGGTCTCAACCAAAAGATGATCACACCGGATTTCTTATTATTAGATTTTGAATATGAAGGTGAAATTCGCGAAGTACCTCTTGAGATACCAAAAACAAATAGAAAAATATCTGTTTTATGATAAAGAAATGCACCTGATTTTAAAATATATTAAAACTAGACCTTTTAACAACGGCAGTATCTTGGCAGCCGTTTTAGGCATGATTGCAGTGGCTTCTTTTGTTGTTCTCGCCTTTATGCAAGAAGCCACTGACAGAATCAAGTATTCAGGTCTTTTCCAAAATAGTGATGAACTTAGGATTGAAGCCTACTCTCTGTTGGATGCCACCATTGCAGTGATCAGTGAAATCCGGGAAATTGATGGTAGCCTTTATTCATCAAGTCAAGGTTGGAATGATCCTGTGGGGTATGCACAAATTCAGATGAGTGATGATTTAAATTTTGAAATAGATATCGAAGATGAAACCGGGAAGCTATCCCTCACCCAAATAACTCCGCTTATCTTGAATACTCTTTTTGAAGAAATGGGTGTCTCCTTACCCGATGCAGAAATTTTGACTGACTCACTACTCGACTGGATTGATAACGATGATTTGACACGCCTCAATGGCGCTGAAGTTGACTATTACGAACGTCTATCGCCTCCTTATAAGCCAAGCAACGAATCACTGAAAAGCTTGAATGAACTTTTTTTAATTAAAGGTTTTGATATCTTCTTTTTGGACGATGATGGTGTTCCAAATTATTTATATGATCAATTTAAAGGGGCTATTTCTATCTATCATAATGAATTAGTAAACCTTAACACCGCCAAGGCTCTCGTGCATAAAGTTGTTTCAAGAGTCGACGGTCACAATTCGGAAGCCATCTATAATTATGTCATAGGTGCAGATAAAATCCCTGGGAGTGGAGATGATCAATTCATTAACTCTCATACCCACCCTTTCTACCCACCTGCAAAAAATCCAGATCTCAACATGGCGAATATCTATGCTCACGTTTTAAAAATAACCATTAAGGTTAGTCGAGGTGATTCAAACTTCCTTCTTTCAGCAATTATTAAAAACCAAAGTATGTCTTCCATAACTGAAAATGAAGAAAGAATTAATAATACTGAAGTGAACTCTTTGCTCAAAGCTACTGACGAAAATAACAACTCTAGACTTGTCTCTTATACACATCT
>PNEW01000038.1 GCA_002922725.1 Verrucomicrobia bacterium Opi.OSU.00C
CATCTCGACTACGTCGTTTTTTTTTTTCAACGATCCCGCACCCACCAATATCACCCCACTGCATATCGTCGGCAGCGTCAGATGTGTATAAGAGACACCAAGCCATTCCTATAACTACAGGTACCTCCTCGTTTAGTGCATGAATAATGCCATCAATTTTTTCCGTATTTTCTCTTCCTGTAATTACATAGGAATAAACTTTCCTTCGATTCTTTGCTTCTTCTATAAGTTCGGGAGTAGGTTCCTTAATTTTTGCCATGCTTTTACCAAATGTATTGGGCATCTCCTCTTGAAGAGGAACACCATAACTTCTCAATGCCTGAACGACCTCAATTAAATTAAAACCTGCATCTGCGTCGTTCGGGTCATTGCTGATTTCTCCATCCTTAAAAACCACAGGTTTCGATTTAAAACCCAATGTTTTCCGGGTCGCCCATATTAGGTATTCTTCCGAAAGTTTTTCCGTCTCCCCAACGACAATGGCATTTTGGTACTCAAGTGCACTAACAACAGCAAAAACTGAACAACTCGGACGGCGACCTTGAGATTTAGAAATCAATTTTAGCTCACGGTATCGAGATCGTAGGTCTACTTCTTCTCTTAACTTAGGTGTTTGACCAAATCTCTGTAGAATCCTATCTGAAACTAATATTTTGGCCCTTTTGAGAGTTGGTTTAGCTACTTCCCTTGCTCTTGCCTCTAGAACTTTACGTTTACGAGCCTCAATTTTTTTGTTATAAGCATCTTCAATATCTGAATTGTACCCAAACTTTCTTTGATAATTTGGACTAAGGTCAGTAAACAGTATCTGTGCAATACCCGCAGAATGTTTGATAAGTAGAGCTTTAGGGGTCACTTTTTTAATTTCGACATCACGATATATTTTATCACCTACTAGTAATTGATCTATTAATTCTCCTCCATAAACATTTACTATCGCGATGTTTATTAATATAAAGATAATATATAATTTAATTTCCTTGTACATTTTTGTACTTTTCAATTTTTCTATATTTATTGATATGTGAATATCGGATCTAATTATAAAATGTCTTATATCCTTTGGGATTCGATAAAATAATGCTTATATTACTATCGAAAGAAGTTAATGCCTTCTGATCTTTATATTCTTGGTATTTCCGCTTTTTATCATGACAGTGCCGCCGCACTTATCAAGGGTGAAAATATTTTAGCTGCTGCACAAGAAGAACGCTTTACACGCAAAAAACACGATCATGCATTTCCGAAAAATGCGATCCATTATTGTCTCCAAGAGGCTGATATTACGATTGATCAGTTGGCAGCTGTTGTATTTTACGATAAGCCGATATTGAAATTTGAAAGAATTTTAGAGACATATTTGGCCTATGCTCCAAAAGGTTTAAAATCATTTCTTACAGCTATGCCTCTATGGCTAGGACAAAAATTATATCTTCCAAGAGAAATTGATAAGGGATTGGAGAACCTTTATGAAGGTCCAATTTATTTTACTACCCACCATGAATCTCATGCCGCAAGCGCTTTTTTCCCCAGCCCATTTGAAGAAGCTGCCATCATTACTTTTGACGGAGTTGGAGAATGGACGACTACTAGTATAGGGGTTGGTCGTAATAATAATATAAATTTATTAAAAGAAATTAAATTTCCCCATTCCCTGGGGTTACTCTATAGCGCTTTCACTTATTATATTGGTTTTAGGGTTAACTCAGGTGAGTATAAAGTAATGGGGCTCGCCCCCTACGGAAAACCAGTTTATTCCGATTTAATTTTTGAACATATAATAGATCTGAAGGCTGATGGCTCTTTCTGGTTGGACCAAAGTTACTTCAACTACTGTACCGGATTCACAATGACTAGTAATAAGTTTCACCGGCTATTTGGTGGTCCTCCTAGGAAATCTGAGAGTCTGTTGACTCAACGGGACATGGACCTCGCCGCAAGTATCCAGAAAGTTGTAGAAGACATTATGTTAAAAGTAGCTAACCGAGCTTATGAATTAACTGGACTAAAATATCTTTGTATGGCAGGTGGAGTTGCCCTTAATTGTGTTGGAAATGGCCGTATTCTAAGGGAAACGCAATTTAGTAAAGTATGGATACAGCCAGCATCAGGTGATGCGGGCGGCGCTCTCGGTAGCGCCCTTTTCACCTGGTATCAAATAAAAGGCAACCCACGAGAAATAATCAAACAAGATGCACAAAAAGGTTCATTTCTCGGCCCCTCTTTCTCTCAATCTAAAATCAGGGAATTTTTACAATTGAAGAAAGCAAAATTCTCCGAGTACAATAATGAAGATTTACTCACAAAAGATATAGCTAAATTACTTGCTGAAGGAAAAGTAATTGGTCATTTCGCAGGACGCATGGAATTTGGGCCCCGCGCTTTAGGTAACCGAAGTATCATTGGTGATCCTCGTAATCCAGATATGCAAACTAAAATGAATCTTAAAGTAAAATTTCGTGAATCTTTTCGCCCTTTTGCACCCAGTTGTCTAATTGAAAATACAGATGATTTCTTTGAATTAAACCATGAAAGTCCCTATATGTTATTAGTGGCTCAAATAAAAGAAAATCATCGGATCAAAGTTAATGAGAATCAAGAAAGTATCTTTGACATTGATAAACTCAAGCAATTACGATCTGACGTCCCGGCGATCACTCATATCGACTATTCTGCTCGAATACAAACGGTAGACGAGAAAATATCACCCCGTTTTCACAAATTAATAAAAGCTTTTTATAAATTAACAGGATATCCTCTCGTAGTAAATACGTCATTTAATATACGAGGCGAACCCATTGTTGGGACACTACAAGACGCTTATCGCTGTTTTATGTATACCGACATCGATGTTCTTATCCTCGAAAACTGTATTTGTAAGAAAGAAGAACAACCCAAAATGGAAGGTGCTGATGAATACAAATCTACATTTAAGCTCGATTAACAAAAAAATGTATTTCATGCTAATCTAAATTTCATCGGTTTAAGATGGCAAAACGAAAATCAATTATTTTGGAATTATTTGAATTTATAAAAGTTCATAAAACCTATTGGTTGGCTCCAATAATCGTGCTTTTACTCTTAACAGGAGTATTAATTATTCTTGGGAGCTCGCAGGCAGCACCTTTTATTTACACATTGTTTTAATTCCATTACAGAATGGCTTTTATTAAAATTAATTGGAAACCAAATTCTCGAGAATTAAGAATTTTTGGATGTAGTATTTTGATTGGGATGAGTCTGGCAGGTTCTCTGTTTTTCTTTATCTTTTCCAGGGTTGATTTTGCTTATTTCCTTTGGGGGTGTGGCTCCACTTTTTTTTTATTTTGCATTACTGGAAAATCTATTGCTCTACCATTTTACTGGATTTGGATGGGACTCATTTATACTATTACCCAATCTTTAGGTTATATTTCTTTGACCATGATTTATTACTTCATCTTAACCCCTATTGGTCTATTCTCTCAATTGATAGGACGTGACAAATTAAAAATTAAACGAAAAGAATCCGAGACCTACTGGCAAAATACTGTTAAACGAAATAGAAATGAACAATATGAGCGTCAGTTTTAATAATTTTATTATATCTAGATCCTTCGTGTTCTTACTATAATATTACTTCTTAGTTCCGGATCCATCTGGCAGAGAATGGATACGTGCTAGTGCTTCAGCTGTCACATAAGCGCCTTGGCTGGTGAAATGACCATCCCGAGGCAGAAAGATTTCGTCACCATTTATTTGAGCATTTTCAAATATCGATTTCATGTTCAAAAAATTAATCTTATTGTTTTCACAGAATATTTTTAAAATATGTAAAAATAAATCATCATAGGGTAACCCTGTATAAATAAATACATAGGTGAATTTGAATTTATTTTTTTCAGAAAGGTTTTTAATTTTCAATAGTGCTTTTAAGTGAAACTTCATCGCTTGCTGTAAAGTTGAATTTCCAATAAATGGAGGTAGTATGCGCCACATAGACTCAAGATACAAATCTGGGTTAATTTGTTCCACCTGCTCCTCTTGCGTCACCTTATACCCTGAATCAAATTCATAGCTATCTGAATTTGATTCAGGGTATAAGGAGTTTTCTTTTTCCTTCGTCAGTGAATTAAAAATAAATATTCCTCCCTTCGCTATATACAGTTCTTGAAACACTGTTTCCCATGGATCCAACAACCGTTTCACCTTTTTTTTTATTAGTGCTGATATAACTTGAAATGTGATCTTCAATAGGAATCTTCAAAAATCTGGCCAAATCTTTATCATTCAAGTTAAGGGTAAGATCATTTATATCGTTATTTAAAAAAGAAAAGAAAAACCAGTTTGGGATGTAAAAGGAGTCCATCATGTTTGAGAATCTGATACTCACAATGTATACCCGCACCTTGTTGCCCCAAATTTGCAACAGGCATACTGGCCATATTTTCTAAGTGACTACGAACTGTTGCGCTTTCCTCTATCCCATGTCCATAAATTATGGAATCACCTAATAAAATAATATCGGCATGATTACGATCTCCTGGGTTGCGATAACCAAACTTATCCGTTCTATGCCACCAACGATATCCATTAAAATACATTTCTCGCTCATAATTTTTCCTCATTCTCGCCATTTTTCTCTCTTCATCAAATCGGTATATACCAGAACCAGAAAGCTGGTAACCATGGCCCAAGTGATTGGCTAAAACTGGAGGCAGATAATCGAGCGTTAGCCGCAATGTTATTTCTAATAATCCAAGAGTTATAATTAAGCTTACAAGAGTGATTGAAAAGGCTTTCTTTTTTATTTCAAACCAACTGAAAATAAACTTTTCAAGCTTGTAAGGTCCATTAAATCCCCGTTCGCTTAACGCCAAAAATAATCCTTCGTCTAGTCGAAGTGATAGTTTAATAATTGATAAAATAAGTATTATGGATAGAATCAGTGGCCAGTTAGCCAAAGCCCACCCTGTCTTTTTCTCGAATATTTGAAGAAATAAGCAAAGTATCAGAATTGCTATCACTCCTTCAACGAGATTTGAAAATATTTTTCGAACCCGATGTCCTTGCAATATCTCCATTTTCCTATTTATAACTAATACTTTTAACAATCGTATAAAATGTTTAAATAAACTTTTGCATCAGAATAAATTATTTAGATTATTCAATATTAATTTCAGATACAATAGGGAATTATTTACGTGAATTGATATTTTAAAATATAATGTATTTATAATTTACTAGACTTTTCCTTTTCCTCTATACTTATAATGTATCTTTATAAGTATAAATAAAGATACCTAACATTAGGTATTTCCAATCTCATTGAAAATGATAAAAATCATATATCTTAGATGAAAAAATACGCTATCATTAACGGACCTAATTTAAATCGTTTAGGGAAACGTCAGCCCGAAATATATGGATATGAAACTATTGTTGATTTGGAAGCATATTTAAAAAAGGAGGGGGAATCCCTTGGAGTGGAATTAACTTTTTTCCAATCCAATCATGAAGGAGAGTTAATCGAAAAATATGCTGAATTGGCTGATAATAGAATCGATGGGGTTGTATTCAATCATGGTGGATTAACTCATACGAGTGTCGCATTAAGAGACGCTTTATCAGGGACTGATCTACCTGTAGTGGAAGTTCATATATCTAATATCTATAACCGAGAGGAATTCCGCCACTTATCACTAACTGCCTCCATAGCAAAAGGTATTATATCGGGACTCGGTTTCTATGGTTATGTATGTGCCCTTCGTTATTTAGTAGGGGAATCTAAAGAGGCTTAGGAGGCTCGAGATAACATTCAAATAACTCCGTACCCTTTCAAACACCATAGACCTATATGCAGGGTCAAAGATGTGGCAATTGCTGATCCTAAATCATCGGAAACAATACCCAAACCTCCAGGTAGGTTTTGTAGCTTTTTAATACCTAGAGGCTTGATAATATCAAAAACCCTGAATAATATAAACCCCGCAAGCATATAAATCCAGGCGGGGCCGGTGTAAAGATAAGGTTGAAGTCCCAGATAACAGAGTGGCATTGCAACAAACTCATCGAGAATAATCTCAGGAGGATCTCGTTTTAACATCCTATTTTCAGCTTCTCCACAAATTTCTGTAGCTAGATACACAGTAAAACTTAGGAAAATCAAAAACCCAACTAGACTTAAATGTAAAAATATAGTTGTGAACCATAACATACCGGCAATTGATCCTAATGTCCCGGGTGCTTTACCCAAAAAACCTAATGGCCCTAGAGTTGCAATATTTTGAACTACTGGTGATGGCAACAAGCGGGTCCATGTCAACTGTTGCCTCATTATTTACTATTATCTCCAATAAAAATAGACCCATATTTAATTAAATAAGCAGCTCCTGAATAAATAGTCAGCGCACTTGCTAAAACGAATAACAAAACTCCCATATCATGACAAGTTTCTGCAAATTGGCTTAAATCACGGTCGAACAAAAAACTAAGATCATTTTTAATAACGAGTGAAAAAAGAAGTAATGCAATACTGATAATTTGGAATAATGTTTTATGTTTACCTGATAATTCAGCTGCCAAGACAACACCACTACTTACTGCAACCATACGCATTCCAGTAATAAGTAATTCTCGGACAAGTATCAAAAGAACTAATACAAGCGACCAATCTGGCAATATATTGAATACTAATAAAGTAATAAACATTCCTAAAATAATTATCTTATCAGCCAAGGCATCCATGAGTTTTCCTAAATTAGAGACTTGATTAAGCTTACGAGCGAGGTAACCATCGAACAAATCCGTAAGCCCGGCAAAAACAAACAAACAAAAAATGGTAGACGGAATACCCGTCAAATCAATATAAAGTAACCCCACAATTAAAAAGAGAAAAGGTACACGAGAGAGAGTTAATAATGTTGGCAACTTCATATTCTAAAGTTGCATAGTTGCAAAGAGGTCAAAAATATTACAAACCATTAGCTACACAGCATGAGATTTAAACTTACTATGATAAAAATATATTTATTCTTTAGGCAAACTTAAATGAATACTGCTATATATCCAGGGACTTTTGATCCTATAACCCATGGCCATCTCGATATTATTGAACGTGCATGCAACATCTTCGATAAGGTTTTTATTGCTGTTGCCCTAAATGAAGAAAAGAGACCTCTCTTCTCTCTCGAGGAACGGCAAGAAATGATTCGTACTAACTTATCAGATAACGTAAAAATTGAAGTTTGCTCATTCAATATATTACTTGTCAGATATGCGAAAGAAGTAGGTGCAAATACTATCGTTAGAGGTTTAAGGGCCGTTTCCGATTTTGAGTTTGAATTTAAATTAACACAAATGAATAGACACCTTGATGATGAGGTTGAAACAATTTTCTTAATGCCCAGGCAGGAATACTTCTTTACCAGTTCTCAATTGATCAAGCAAGTAGCTCGCTTAGGTGGTGAAATCGATAGACTGGTCCCTAAAAATGTATCACTTTCTTTAAAGGAACGTTTCAAGCAGTGAATTTTTTTGCTTAAAAATAAACTACATTTAGGATATTAAAGATAACGTTATCTAATAAACACATCTAATTACTAAAAGACAATTAAGTCTCCATCGTTACCAACATCCTTAAATCGTCATGATGAGTAAGCCTGAAAATCACGTGTGAAAAACATTTCACTTACAAAAAATCGTAAACTATGGGTGATTTTTTTCACCATTTTTATTGATTTGATCGGTTTCTCAATAATTTTCCCGTTATTTCCTTCGATGCTCGAATATTATCTTCCCAAGGAAGGGCAGGATAGTAACTTAGGACACTTGATCGAAATTATAGAAGGGATTTCAAAAGAAACCGGTGCAAACGCGAAATTCCTGACCACGGTTCTATTTGGTGGGCTTATAGGTTCTATTTATTCTTTTCTTCAATTTATTTTTTCACCGATCTTGGGTCATTTATCTGATCGATTCGGACGCCGTCCTATATTAATTCTCACCATTGCCGGGACTACTCTGAGTTACCTTATTTGGATTTTCGCAAGTTCATTTAATCTTTTAATCCTCGCACGTGTATTCGGCGGTATCATGGGAGGCAACTTGGCCGTAGCTACTGCTGCTGTTGCCGATGTTACAAATGAGCAAGAACGATCTAAAGGAATGGCATTAGTAGGTGTTGCATTTGGATTAGGCTTCATTATTGGGCCAGTAATTGGAGGGTTATCTTCTCTTATTGACCTAACCTTAATAAAACCATCATGGCAAGAATTAGGCATTAATCCATTTTCGGTTCCAGCGTTTTTCGCATTCATATTATCCCTAATAAACTTTGTGTGGGTTGTCAGCAAACTCTCGGAAACGTTTTTTCCTACATCTGAGGTAAATGAGAAAACTGCGAAACGCGCTTCAGGACATTTAAAAACTTTGTTTTCCGTCAAAAACAGTAATGTCAGGTTAGTGACAATAATTTATTTTATTTTTATTATGGCATTCAGCGGCTTAGAATTCACTATTACGTTTTTAGCACTTGAACGCCTGAATTATGGTCCGGCTGATAACACTAAACTTTTTCTCTTTATTGGTTTAATTCTGATTGGTGTTCAAGGAGGAATCGTGCGTAATTTAGCCCCGGTTGTAGGTGAAAAGAAACTCGTCGTGTCAGGTATGATATTCGGCCTTATTGCTTTTGTCTGCCTTGCACAGGCACTTCATTGGTCTATATTTTACCTTGGATTAGGATTTCTCGGTTTTAGCGTAGGATTCACTTCACCCACTTTATCTAGTTTAGCCTCCCTATACTCTCCCAATAATGATCAAGGTCGTAATTTAGGTGCATTCCGCTCGGCTGGATCACTCGCTAGAGCAATGGGACCGTTTTTCTTTGCCCTTCTCTACTGGCATTCAGGATCTAATATAGCTTACACCACAGGTGCCGTTCTGTTAATCTTGCCTCTTATTATGGGATTGAGACTAGTTCAACCAAATAAACAAATTGAAGTCTTAAAAGAAGCTGAGGATTAGTTTTGATATATTAATAAAATATGATTTATGGCTCAGCTTTTAGTTCTCTAGTCATCAAATCCAATAATACACTTTTTGGTTCTTTCTCATGATAAAGAATTGCATATACTTCTTCCATAATGGGGGCTCGTAACCTTTTGCTTTTACATATTTTAAAAAAGCAATCTGTGGAACGATATCCCTCGACTGTTAACCCTTCCTTTTCAATTAAATCTATCACAGTTTCACCCTGTGCTATCCTTTCACCAAAAGATCGATTTCGACTCCAAGAACCATTACAAGTAGCAATCAAATCACCAACACCACTTAGGCCGTAAAACGTCTCTTCACGGCCACCGAGAGAAGTACCTATTAGAACCATTTCTGCAAGAGCACGAGTGATCAATGCTGCTTTAGAATTATCACCAAGTTGAAGCCCATCGCTAATACCTACTGCAATGGCATATATATTTTTAAGGCAAGCACCTAACTCAACTCCGATTACATCTTGTGAAGTATATACCCTTAAGTTCTCATTGCTTATCGCTTGTTGAAGAGATTTCGTTACCTCATTATTTTTTGAAGTCGCAAATACAATAGCTGTTGGTTTTCCCGCAGCAACCTCTCCAGCAGAACTTGGTCCACAAAGAGTACCGATACTGCAATCAGGAATTATTTCTTTAATAACCTCAAAAGGGGTTTTATTTGTTTTTTCTTCAAGACCCTTACTCAAGGTGATAATTAATTTTAATTGCCGGGCCTCTTCCAAGTGGCTACGCACGTGCCCACATAATGCACGTAAATATTTTGATGGGCAGGCCAAAAAGACTGTATCAGCTTCCATAATGACTGGTTTAATTTCTCTACCAATCTGAACACTGGAATCAAGGTAGAACCCAGGTAGGTATCTTTTATTTTCACGCGTCGTTGCAATTTCCATCGCTAGGTCTAAACGTCGTGGGACTAAAGTGACAATATGCTCAAAACGGGATAAATGAACAGCCATCGCAGTTCCCCAAGCACCCGCCCCTAATATACATATATTCATTATGGATATTTTTTCTGTTTTACATCATCGATCCATTTGGAAACGGTCTTCATCGTAATATCAGTGAGGTTAATGTAAGGTTTAATAAAAGGAGGTATCTCGCCTGGTGTAAGTCCAAATAAATCTGTCGAAACGAGGATTTGACCATCACAATGAGGACCGCTGCCAATTCCTATTAGAGGAATTTTAATTGTTTCCTTAATGTCTTTACATAATCCACTTTCAATATTTTCACCGATGATAGCAAAGGCCCCTGCTTTTTCCAGTGATTGCGCATCAATTAAAAGCTGATTCCTACTTTTTGGTATTTTTCCCACTTTATAATAGTTACCTAGTTGGTGTTTACGTTGAGGCAGCATCCCAATATGTCCGATAGTGGGAATACCAGCTTCGACTAATTGAGAGACTTTAGCAGCAATATTTTCACCACCTTCAAGCTTAACTGCTTCCACTTCTGCTTCCTGCATAAGTCGTCGACAAGATTCCAGAAGATGATCCATACTACGATGCGCTTCAGGAAATGGCAGGTCAGCTACAACTAAGGCATTTGGTTTTGCTCGCATAACGGCTTTTGAATGGTGTAAAATCATATCGACAGTTACCGGCACTGTTGATTGGAATCCAAGAAAACTTATCCCGACTGTATCTCCAATGAGGATAAAATCTATGCCTGCACGATCAAGAATCCTAGCCATAATACTGTCATAAGCAGTTAGACCAACTATTGGCCTAACACCCTTTAGTTTACGTATAACTTGAGTAGTAACTTTCATATTAATTTATAATTATACCTAAATTTTGATCTCAGAATAATATTCTGACATTTTCCCTTGTTTTTAGCATAAACCAATAAAATTTTCTAAAGCAATACCACAATTCAAAACTTGCCATTAACTGTATTGCTTTTATCTTAAATACAATTTTTTTTGATAGTAGTCGATTATTACTTTTTAATTGATATTTTTGATTACAATTATTCCTATGCTTAACTGGTACTTTAGATGGAGATCCAGGCGTCAACATAAAACGTCTTCTTATAAAATTGATAATAACGTCAATAAGCCTTTATTCGGACCCGGATTTACAGGACATTTACAACCATCACGACTTTGGAGGTCTAAGTTAGGCAAGTATGAAAACCCTCGTAAGGGACGTCGATATATTTTTTTAGGTTTTATTATTATAGTTATCGCTTTAGGTATTTGGGTTATGATTGAAACTATTAAAGCTATTAAATTTTTTTGATGATTAAAACTAATGACGACTGGATAAAATTCTCTTAATAGGATTTAAATTCAACTTAATTAATGTTTACTTGGCTCCAATCAATATTTCAGAAATACGGCAAATGGATGTTTCTTCTATTACTTGCTCCCGTGATAGTCGCATTCGTTTTTACTGTTACTCCAGCACGAAGCGGCCTGACAAAAGCAGGTGACTTACGCAAAGTTAGTTATTTCGGTTACAATTTGGCATCGGATCGCGATTTGCGGACCATTTTTTTAGGAGCGGAAATCAGCGCTTGGATACAATCAGGGAGGCGGCCCCACAATCAGGAAATGATTAAAGATTTTGCCTTTAACCGTACTGCGTACCTCGCAATGGCAAAAAACATCAACGTCCCTGGACCAAACGATAAACAGTTACGTGATTACATAACAACAAAAAGAGCATTTGTTGGTAACGATGGGAAGTTCAACGAACAATTGTATTTTCAATTTATAGATGCTATTCAAACTGACGCTAGAATCTCCCAAGATCGAGTAGCCCAGACTATGAGTGAAGATTATCGTATTGAAAAAGTACAAGAAACAATGATTGGGCCCGGTTTTATTCAACCATTTGAAGTAAAAAAGCACATTGAACTGTTAAATACCCTATGGTCGATAAATGTGGCAACACTTAGTTATGAAAAATACAAACCTTTTATATTAACCGAAGAATCAAAATTGTTGAGTTTTTACGAAAGCAATAAATTTCGGTATGAAGTCCCACCTCGGATAAAAGTAACGGCAATAATTTTCTCACTTGTTGACTTTCGTGATTCTATTACGTCGCCAAAAGATACTGAGCTTGAATCTTTTTTTGATATTCAACCTTCACGTTTTAAAGATGAGTCAAACCCAGGTGAAGAAAATACTCAGAAGGAATTAAGCTTTAGCGATGTTAAGGACAAGGTTAGAGAAGTTTACTTAAACGAAAAAGCAGGTCAGCTGACTGCTCAAGCTGCCGATGAATTTACTCTACGCCTGTACCGTGATAAAATAAAGAAATATTCTGAATCCTTTAACCAACTTCTTCTTGAAAAGAATGGGCATAAAGCTCCAATAGGACTTTATTCTCGGATAGATCCACCGACAGATACTAAAATTTCAACCCAGGCCCTAATTGATGCATTTAACCTAAATGATAACAGATACTTTTCTGATATCATTAAAACTCAAGACGGGTCGGCTGTTCTTATTTATGATAATAGAGTTGAAAAATACATTCCACCTTTTGAAGAAATTCAAAAAACCATACTTGCAGATTATGAAGAAAGTGAACTCAAAAGATTATTTATAGAAGAAGGCAAAGTAATTAATAGAAAACTCACTACCGCCACGAATAAGGGTAAACAATTTTTAATGATTGCCAACGATCTAGGTCTTTCTGTGGAGACCTATGAAAATTTTACCCGACGCGAGCCACCCGATGAATTCAATTTTTCTCTTTTTAACTCTATCGATAATTTGTCACCTGGCGGAGTGACTCCGATGCTATTCATTAAGAACAAAGGCTATTTTGTCCATCTTAAGGATAAAATTCTTCCAGAAGGGAACAGCGATCCATCTGTTTTAGAATCAACCTCGAATCAATTAATTCAAGCAACAAATTATTATAGTGGCCAATCATTAATCTTAGAATTAAAATCTAATGAATTGGATAAATCTAAAATAAACTAGGTGTAAGCAATTTCCTCAGTTTTTCTTGTTTTAGCCAAACTCAGGTAACCCAGAATCAACTACTAAGGACATATTTTGGATTGCCATCTTCATGGGGTTGAAGATATAATGTCTGATCAATCGGTATCTGATTTCTGAACCAAGTTAATTGTTTTTTAATCAATCTTTGGGTATTTTGAATAATGTCATCTTCCAACTTTGTTCGTTCACCTCCATATTTAAGATAACTAATCGTTTCGCGATAGCCAATTGCTGAAGACACACTTAAGTTTCCTTTAACCCCTTGTTTAATTAATTGTTTAACTTCATCTATCAAACCATCTTTGATCATCTTTTTAACACGCTCACGTGTTCGTTGAAGAAGGTCCTCTCTACTGCGATTAAGGAAACATACTTTTCTTTCAAATACATCAAATGGTGAACGTAATTCAGCGAATTCTGAATTTAACTGAATTAAGGTTTTGCCTGACGCCAAACAGCGCTGTAAAGCATTTATAACTCGCCGGGGATTTTCTAATGTAAGCTCACCAGTACCGTCTGGATTACATTTAAACAACTCTTTAAGTAATCCCTCTCTACCTTTCTCAACATATAGCCCATTAACATATGATCTAATGTGAAAAGGGACATTGACACTATCCACGACAGGATAAAAAAAAGATTTTAAATAAAACCCGCTACCCCCAACAATAAGAACGTTTAGACCACGACTTTGAATATCAGAAACTACTTTTTGAGAAAGTTGCAAATAATCATAAACAGAATAACGCGTATTTATTGATACCTCATTGATTCCATGATGTACTATTTGGTTTTGCTTAAATACTGATGGTTTCGCCGTACCAATATCCATACCCCGATATAAAAGTAATGAATCACAAGAAAGGATTTCGGCATTATTTAATTTTGCCCAAGAAATTGAAAGCTCTGTCTTACCAACTGCCGTCGGACCTACAATAAAATATAATGTCGCCACTTCAATTATGTGAAGAAACCAGTGATTGTTTAATTTTTCTAGATTACAAATATAACCAAAACTATATTTCTTTCACCGACAAAGTATCTAAGTTAAACCGCTCAATAATTCAGATAACTTACTAGATAGACGATTCAAAATAAGGTCTAATTCACCCTGGTTTGAGGCTAAACAATTCACTAATGCACTACCAACAACAACACCATCAGCAGAAGAAGCAACATCTCTCACTTGATCAGCAGTAGAAATCCCAAGTCCAACGGCTACTGGAAGTTTCGTATATTTTTTGATACTCTCAACTGCCTCTTTAATATTATCAGCTAACCTCACCCTTTCTCCTGTAACGCCTTCCACCGATAGATAATAAATAAAACCAGTCGCGTATTTAGAAATTAATTCTACACGATGAGGGGGAGTTGTGGGAGCCACTAAAAAAAATATTTTTTAGCTCAATTTTACGGCAAACTTCGATCACATCGGAAGCCTCCTCAGGGGGTAAATCAAGCGTAAGCAATCCGTCTACCCCCGCATCTTTAACCATTATTAAGTAAGGTTCAACACCTTGAGAAAATATAAGGTTATAATATGTATAAAGTACAATAGGAATTTCAGATATAGCACGTATCCTTCTAATCAGCTCAAATACCTTTGTTTGATTCATCCCTGATTCAAGAGAACGTTGCGCAGCAAGCTGATTTGTAGTTCCATCTGCTAGAGGATCGGAGAAAGGCATTCCTAACTCCATGACATCAACTCCAAGCTCAATCAATGTGCGACAGGCTTGAAAAGATGTTTCTAAATCTGGGTCTCCTGCACAAAGATAAGAAATAAAGCAGGGTTTTCCTTTGTCACTGGCAATAGCAAACGCTTGTGTAATACGATCCATTGTCTTTTTCAAGCTATATACTTAATACTCCCATTTTTCATTATTTAATCACCTCATGAAAATATATCCTTAAATAAATTTATTATTTTACTTAAACATTAAATACAATTGAGATCTGTTAATAATTTTTAAAGTAATTAAGACAGTCAATGAGTAAATCTATGTTTATCAAACAGAAACAGATAGTCACAATGAAATTGCTTTACTAACCTAAAATTAAAGATTTCTTATTCAAAAAGGACATGCCAATTTATATTTACCAAGTTTTAACTGATGATGGGTCCGAAGGAGAAATTTTCGAAATCGAACAATCAATGACAACAGGATCTTTAACAAAACATCCGGTCACTGGCCAATCGATAAAACGAATTTATCTTCCCCCTAATATTTCTAAAAAGCATACTCCCGGCCAAACCCAAAAAAAGCTTGATAATAGAAATATAGAAAAAGCGGGGTTTTCTAAATATGAACGTGATAAGCTTACTGGAACATATCATAAAATTGCAGGTAAAGAAGGTCCTAGCAAATTTAATAACTGATAACGTTTGACTATATTTAGTGTAATCGAGCTATTCACCACAAGTATCTTGTTCTACATTTATTTAACCTCCATATTTATTAAAAGAAATATACCTCCTCCATCATGGTTGTCTTTCCATGGTGTAATGGATATATTTTTTTTTAAATGCCAGGAAGATGATTTATTATACATAAATCGTTTAACCACGTCCTGGTTTTCTTTGTCTTCAAGACTGCATGTGCTATAGACAAGGCGTCCTCCAGGCCGCACAAATTCAGCTGCTTTTTCAAGAAGTTCTAATTGCTTGTTAGAAATTTTATTTATAGAATCAGTTTTGAGTCTCCATTTTACATCGGGTCGTCGTCGAAGGACTCCAGTATTGCTGCATGGCGCGTCAATAAGAACGGCATCATACATAGAAGGTAATCCTCGTGATTCAAAATCCTCATAGTTTATTTCTAAGAGGTCCGCTTCTACAAAATCACATGGTGCATCTTTTAAAGTCCTTAAATTATTTTTTAAAAGTTCAACACGCGGGCCTGGTAAATCAAGACATACCAACCGACCGTTACTATTGCTGATTTTTTCAGCTAAGATTCTGCTTTTCCCCCCAGGGGCAGCGCAAAGATCAAGAACCATTTCATCAGGTTGAACATCGAGGATAAAAGCCGGCAAACGACTTGCCGGATCCATGATGTAAGCGTGTCCTTGATTGACTATGTCAATAACCTCTTCCCAAGATGAGTTATCTATGTGATAAAACCCTGACCAAGAGGTTGAACTCAAACCGGCAGGTAATTTCTTTTTATAATTATCAATGACTCGTATGTAAACTGGCGAAGGTCGTTGGTTCCACTCAAGCAACAACCTTGTATTAAGTGGACCTAAATTTTTGTACCAACGTCTCACTAACCAATCTGGATGACTATATATTAGGGCCAAACTTTCAGCCGTAATGTCTTTCCTTTCCTTTATAATTTTTATTTGTTTTGGAACCTTACGGAGGACTGCATTTACCATTCCATATTCTTTAGCGCTAACAAGGGCTTTAGCTTGTTCTACTACATAATGGACTATCTTAGGCCTGTCTCTTATACACA